>CAMJRV010000395.1 GCA_946408315.1 uncultured Bacillota bacterium
ATTATGATGCTGTCAATGAAAAGCTCAAAACACTCCGAAGTCTGATGCTCAAATATGCAAACAAAAACGGCGTCAGGATTATCGATGCCCAGGATATGTTTTTGCAGCTATATACGAAGGAGAATGTCTCCGCCTATCTCCTCGACGGGCTTCACCCTACCGTCCTCGGTCACGAAGAGATCGCACGCTTTCTGCCATATTGAGTCTACTTACGACACACTGAATGTTGCAGCAAATCACTACGGCCAGATATCTTCCGGATCGGCTCCGTACACCTGAACCACCTCCAACAGGTCGCTTTTTGCAATATCCTTCGGAGTGACAAGCCAGGAACCGTCCGAATCGATATCATACCCAAAGTGCTCATACGGATACCAGACTAAATGAGCGCATTGAGTCCTGTCAATTTTCTCCGGCGCTTTGACAGGAATTCCTGTGAGAAGTGCATACGGAATCCCAAGCCCTTCCGTTCTGGCATATTTCGCAATCATTTCCGCCTCGGCGGCGCCGCCTTTCAGCCGCAGCTGAATAAAGCTGGGAAAGGTCTGCCATTTTGAAACATGTTCCAAGAGGGAAGGATTGCCCAATAAAATGGCCTCCAGTGTTTCTCCCTTTTCCGCGTTCGTAACGATGGCCGCATGGCCGTGCCTCCATCCGAGGGAATGGGTTGATTTTGTGATCAGGATGTCGCCGTTCCTCAAGCTCGCGATGTCAAATCCCGCAGCAGGCTCCCCCTCCTCATCTCTCAGCCGTTCTTCATGGACGATGATCGCCGCCCGCCGGCAGTCATGGATTCCCGGAGAGAAGAAATGGTCCTGATATTCCTCAAAGATCCGAAGCCGGTCCGCCCTGGTCGCTTTCTCCAGCAGCTCATCCACAGCCATCTTTCCCAGTCCGGTCTGCATCAGGATCGTATGATAATCACTCTCGGACAAGGTCTCCCGATTGAGGACTTCAGACAAATCTATCTTCTGATAGTCAGGCGTCCAAAACCCGCTGTCTTCGACCTTCCAATCCATGAAAAAGAGAATGCCGGCCGCAAGGCAAAAGAAGCTGACGATTCCCACAATCCATTTTCTGTATCTATGCTTTTTTTCTGTAATATTATCTTTTTCTTTCATCATTTTTCGCCGCCCCATGACGAAGCATCAAGTACGATAACGCGATATGGCTCTCTTTTATAGTATACCTTAATTTTCTGTTTTATGATCCTTCCAGACCAACAATGAACCAAAATCTGCAAAATCACATAAAAAACAGTGCCGCTCTTATAAATAAGTACCGCACTGTGAATCGTCTAATCATTTTATATCGAAATAAGGTAGTTTATAAAAGATAAAACTTCAATAAGAGTATTTCATTGAGGAAGCTCATATTTTGCTCTTCGTTTGATTTCAGTTACCGTCAAAAACGGCAGCCGGAACAAGTCTTCGGTGGCAGCCTTAAGCTTTACCGTCACCGAAGGGTTGGGGCTGCCCGATTCACCATCGTGACCGACTCCCGCCGGGCCTGAGCCGCTATCGTCCTCATATCCCACAACATCATCCTGAAACAGTACCTCATACGCGATCGTGCTTCCATGAGGCAAAGGCATTTGTTTGTCTGATTCCTGAAGGATGAATTCGATATAGTGCAGCCCTTCCTCCTGGCGAAAGCAGAAACGGCCGTCGGAATATGCCTCCTCGTCATAGTAAAGAGCCGCGCCGGCGGCGCATTCCTCTGCAACGGCCTTCAGAAAGGCCTGGCACCGCACATAGCGTCCCATATCCCCCTGATAGGTCAAGAAGCTTACATTGATGATCAACAGCGCGAAAAATACGATAAACACTTTCAATTTTTTGTCCCTTCTACTCTTTGAGCAGCTCGCTGGCCGTCCAGCTTTCAATCGTATACATGCCCCTGTTTTTTTCGTCCGATATGCCGAAAAACCGATTTCCGGCCATGATTCTTTCGATCGGAACCGACACCTTGTAATATATCAGTTCTCTTTCGTCAAATTTGGAAGTACGGTATTGAGGGACCTCTTCCAGCACGATTACCATATCTTCCTCCTGAACGCCGAAATTCCCTTCAATCTTACCGATCATCTCTTCCTTGATCTCCGGCGTAAAGCACCCCTTCTGCTTGGCCTGCTCCTTCGCCTGATAGACGCATTCCTGAAATCGCCCGATGTTGTCGCTGTTCCTCTGGTCCAGAGTAAACTGTATCAGAAAAACCAACAGGATCGGCAGAACCCCCATCAAAACAATTAACTGTTTCATGAATCCCTCCGTTACGGTGTATTTGTTCTGGTCAGGACCCCCTGCTGCCACACTTCACTGACCGTATTGACCACCGAATCGTCCCCCAGCCCCATAATCATGTTGTAGATTGCAATCCCTAATATGATCGTGCTGCAAAGCACAATAAACTGCTTCATATCCGTCACCTCTCAAATGGCGCCTGCAGAAGTGACCTGCTCGATCCTGTCATTGGCAACACCGGATATTCTTTTTGCGCTGCTGCTGAAATCACCTACCAGCCCTGCAATCGCAATTCCCAAAAGCACCATGGCAATCATGACGATAATCTGTTTCATTTCATTTCTCCTTTCCATTTACGTTCTACTACAAAAACATCTGGAGCATCTCCCTCTGGTCGAGGAAATATGCAACATAGATAAAATTGATGAAAATGACCAGAATGTGAACGACAACCGGGAGATAGATCAACTCGCTGATGATCTCATCCCTTCTCTTCTGGTCGGTCAATCTCGCCGCCTTCATGCTCTTTTCATAGGAGAGCAGCGTTTCCAGCAATTCCCCGGGCTCAAGCGTGTCCCACTGGATCAGCAGCCCTGCAAAATCTTTACCGGCCTGCGTTCCCGTTTTTTGAGAGAAAAGTGCCGCCGCCTCTTTCGGCTGATTGATCCTGAGCAGGTGTAACATCCTGATAAAGATCGGCTGCAACAATCCGTTGTGCTCGGACAGCTTCTCTACAATATCATCTGTACTGCAGTTCCGTCCTCTTTCGAGGGACGCCATATTTCGCAAAAAGGTGATAGACTCAAAGATCTCCCTGTCTATTTTCTTTTCCCTGTAAGCCCTGATCCGCTGAAAAAGTTTTTCTAGAGGATCTCCTTTTTGACGGCTTTCCAAAAATGATTCCCAGCTCCGGTATTTTGTGAAGCTGTCTCCAATACCGTTTCGCAGGTAGGCACGTCTTTGCAGGGTCCAGGACCGAGAACCTCCTTTCAGAAAATAAATTCCTGCAGCGAAGCAAGCCGTACAGCCTGCGGCTGCCGCTATATTCCAATCCATAAGTGACCTCCTCAATAATCGAACCGCTGGTTGTTGATGATTTCGATCAGCGCAAGGTTGACGAGAAACAGAAATAAAATCATCAGGGACAGCAGAAAACCTTCTTCCGTATGAAACTGATTCTTCAAGAATTTTCCGGCAGGCATGCCAAGATACCGGATCGTCATAAATGCAGTGCCGAAATACATAGCCGGCGCCAGAAATACCACCATTCGAGCCGATTCCGAATTGAGCCGTTTCCGCTCCTCAAACAGTAATCTTGCTTCTCTGAGCTGAATCTGGATGTCCTCAAGAGCGAGGGTAACGTTCGTTCCGTTTTCCGCAGAAATCCGAATGCAATTGGCAAGCATCCTGCTCCAGCTCGTATTGATCCCGTATGCGAAGCGCTCCGCCGCCTCTCTGATGGTC
>CAMJRV010000396.1 GCA_946408315.1 uncultured Bacillota bacterium
ATTATATACCAATATATTTCACATTCTGACAATGCTTGTCGAGTACAGGAATATTTTGCAGGATGATCGCGGGTCAGCCCGCAGAATGACAGAAATATCAGGAAGAATGAAAGCAGAGGAGGTGGCTGTATGATCGGCGATTCCATAACGTCTGCCATGCTGCAGAAAGCCTTGGACGGCGTGTGGCAGAGGCAGCGGGCGATCTCAAACAATATTGCCAACCATGAGACCCCGGGATATAAGGCGATCAAAGTGGACTTTGAAGCATCCCTGGAACAGGAAATCAGGAAGCTTGAAAACAGCATTCCGGCCAAAGAGAAAATGGCCGAGGCGATGGAAGCTCTGAAAAAGTCGGATATCAACGTCTATTCCGACTACTCCACCTCGAATCGGGCGGATGGAAACAATGTGGATACGGATCTGGAAAACATTGAAATGGCCAGAAACCAGATTCAATACCAGTACCTTACAAGAAGCATGACGGATATGTTTGCCAGATTGCGATATGCAATCAGTGAAGGAAAGAAGTAGGAGGGAGAGACGTTAGATGGATTTTTTAAGTTCGCTTAACATTTCCGGTTCGGGATTGACTGCGCAAAAGCTGCGCATGGATGTGATTTCCCAGAACATCGCCAACGCAGAGGTGACGAGAACAGAAACGGGATCTCCTTACCGCAGAAAAATGGTTGTCCTGAGCAGTATTAACGGAAGCGGCAGTTTTCGGGATGCACTTGATCAGGCGACGAAGGTGAAGACCAGCGGTGTGCAGGTCCAAAGCGTCATAGAAGATCAGTCGGCGCTCGTTCCCGTATATAATCCCAGCCATCCTGACGCCGACGAAGAGGGCTACGTAATGCTTCCCAACGTAAATACGGCTCAGGAGATGATCGATATGCTGGGCGCGAGCAGAGCGTATGAAGCGAACGTCACCGCTTTCAATGCGACGAAGGCTATGGTATTAAAGGCGCTGGAAATCGGAAGATAAGTGATTCTCCGGCGAGACCCGGAAGCAGTGGGCCCGAATATTAAAGATGTGTGTAAAATGTGTAGATCGTGTAGATGTATGATGTATTGTGTGTAGACTGTTAATTGTAATAAGTGAGGTAGAAAATGTTTATTGTTCCTATGAGTTCTACTATTAATACGGATCGTATTAATTCTCTAAATTTAAATCCTGAAAAGTCGGCCGGCACTTCCGAAGAAGACGGCTTGGGGTTTAAGGAAATCTTTCAGGACGTCATCAACAATGTGGAAGAAACAGAAGCTGCTACCAAAATGGATGCTTACAAATTATCCGTTGGGGAAATGGATGACATGCATACAATGATCATCAATGCGGCAAAGGCGGATGTGGCTCTGCAGACTATGGTTCAGCTTAGAAATAAGTTTCTTGACGCGTATACCGAAATTATGAGGACTGGCTTATAATTGGCGGGATATTTCTTTTTTTGTCATAAAATTACCGGAATTAAAATTTTACGGATGGAATTATCAATATGAATGAGCAGATAAGGAAGACCTTGGCACCTTTGAGACAGTTTTGGGAAAATACGTCCAGGATGGTGAAGAGGATCATAATCGGCGGGGTGATAATCGCAGTTATTATTGCTCTGGCTTTAAGTATTCTATTAAATTCAAAAGAGTATGTCGTCATATTTGATCAGCTGTCGAATACGGAAACGTCTGAGATCCTCGCAGCCCTGCAGGATATGGACGTCGAGGTGAAGGTGGATGGCAAAGGCGCTATCATGGTGCCGAGCAAGGATGAGTCGAGAGTCAGGATGCAGCTGGCGACGGCAGGGTATCCCAAAAACGGCCTGAGCTATTACCTGATCGAGGAAAACAGCGGAATGCTCACCACGGACTTTGAACGGAAGCAGTACATGAACATGCAGCTGCAGGAGCGCATCGCAGCCAGTATCAAGACGCTGGACGGCGTAAAAGATGCGGTGGTGACCATCACGGTGCCTGAGGAGAGCGTGTTCTATCTTCAGGAAAAGGAAAAGCCTACCGCCTCCGTTATCATACATATGAAAGATGGAAAGAGTCTGACGGAAAGCCAGATTCAGGGGATCTTGAATCTGGTCGCCAAATCGGTTTCCGGCCTGTCCAAAGAGAACATCGCTTTGAGCGACAGTCTGGGAAACGATCTGATCGAAAGCAGCGAAGGCGGCAGGAGTCCCGACTATACAAAGATCGGCATTACAAGAGAGATCGAAAACGATATACGAAAAAAAGTGTCTTCCGTGCTGCTCGGCCCATATAAGAGCGAGCAGTTTACAGTTTCCGTAACGGCGACCGTCGATACGGACGAGCTGGTCAAGGAAGAGACCATATATATCCCTTCGCCGGATGGAGATAATTCCGGCGTCATCAGTGAAGAGACCAGGAGCAGCGAATCCTCGTCCTCCAGTCAGGGAGACGGAGGCGTGCCGGGAACCTCCACCAATTCGGAAATCCCGACTTACGCCACCGGAGGGACGACGGGACAGGGCTCTTCCAGCAGCTCCAGTGAGAACATCAAGTATCAGGTGAGCCAGACGAAGTCCCAGTCCCAGAAATCCGGAGCGAAGATAGAGAGCATTTCCATCGGGATCGCCATCGACAAAGCGTCCTTTGATCCTGGTGAAAGAGAAAGTGTCACGCAGCTTGTGGCCTATGCTGCCGGTATAAGTCCGGAGAGCATCTCGGTGCAGAACTTCCAGTTTTACTCTGATGAGGCTCCTACAGAGCCGACAGAGCCGGCCGGGATTAGTCCTGTGGTCCTTTATGGAGGGATCGGTGCAGGCGTTCTCGTCCTGGGAAGCATTATCGCACTGCTCCTGATGAGGAGACGCAAGAAGGGCGCAGGGGAGGCGATTGTTATGTCCGAGCCGATCAATTCGGAAGAAGCCCTGAATGAAGTATTCGGTGAGCCGGAACCTGTCGAAGTGATCAAGCCGATTACTCCGGTTCAGGATGCAAGAAGAGACGAGATCAAGCAATTTGCCAAGAACAATCCGGAGATTGCAGCCCAGATGATAAAGTCCTGGCTGCGGAGCGAGGAGTAGCATTTATGATGGAAGGAATATCGGATAACTTGACACCGAAACAGAAGGCGGCGCAGGTCATCATATCTCTTGGAGCCGATGTTGCCTCAAGTATCTATAAACACCTTGCGGAAGAGGAAATCGAAAAGCTGACCTACGAGATCACCCGCCAGGAAAGTGTGAGACCTGAATTTTCCGATCAGGCCATAGACGAATTTTACGGCCTTTGCGTTGCCCAGAAGGTCTATCTCGACGGAGGCGTCGCCTATGCCAGAAATGTTCTGGAGAAGGCCTTCGGAGTTCAGCAGGGGAACGCGCTCCTGGAAAGAGTTACCAAGACGCTGAGAACAAAGGCGTTTGAATTTATTCGCAAAGCAGATTACAAAAATCTGATGAATATGATCGTCAATGAGCATCCTCAGACCATTGCTCTGATCCTGTCCTACGCAAGGGCGGATCAAGCGTCTTCCATTATTGCGGAGCTGCCCAAGAGCATGCGAGTCGACGTTGTGGAGAGAATTGCCAGAATGGACAGGACCTCTCCCGAGGTGATCCGGCAGGTGGAAGCAATCCTGGAGAGAAAGTTTGAATCCGTCATATCAATCGATCTCCTTGAGGTCGGAGGCATCAATTATATTGCGGAAATCATGAACAACATCGACAGGGGAAC
>CAMJRV010000397.1 GCA_946408315.1 uncultured Bacillota bacterium
AAGTCGTTATGGAAATTGGCATAGGCGTAAGCGGTGCAATCCGCGGCAATCAGCAGGTTTGCTCCGTCAAAATACGGTGCGTTGACAGGAACCAGCTTGATCTGTACCGGCCACTGCTGAAGCTGTGATTCCATCGCTTCGGCCTGTGCAGGGGCAGGGGCAACCGTGCTCTTTGCCTCGGATTCTCTCTTCAAAGCCCTCGCCTGGCTTCCCGGACAACCGCAGGCCAGATTTTGGTGCTGGTGCTGATGTTCCGCTTCCTGTTTCTTTTTCATGTTTTCCTCTACTGCGGCCTCGTCAAAGGCGGCAGCTTCTCTTTCCTCAAATTTGATGGCGCCTGTGGGACAGACCGGAAGACAGTTTCCAAGACCGTCGCAATAGTCGTCGCGAATCAGTTCAGCCTTGCCGTCTATCATTGCGATCGCTCCCTCGTGACATGCGCTGACGCAGAGTCCGCAGCCATTACATTTTTCTTTGTCGATATTTATGATTGTTCTTATCATTTTATAATTCCTCCATGATTCGATATTTAAATTTCGTAATATGTTTTGCTTTTATGTCATCAGTATAGTACAATGAGCATAATAATATTGTTGCATTTGCAACAACTGAAAAATTTCTATCAATTAAAAATTGATGAAATTTCTGTATGGCACCTACCGGACATTTGAATAATCGTTGCATTCAAATGTGGTTAGGTGCTCAAGGAGTGATTATTTTGAAACAAAATATAAAAATATTGAAACAGTGCCCGTTATTCCGGGGTGTGGAAGAAAACGACATGGAAGCTTTGCTGAGCTGCCTGGGGGCAACGGAGCGGAAATACAAAAAAAATGATGTGATTTTGCTTGCCGGAACGAAGGTGACCTCGATCGGTATCTTAGTGGAAGGAAACGCACAGATTACCAGGGATGATGCGGAAGGAAACCGCGCCATTCTGTCGGAGCTGGTCAAGGCGGACCTGTTTGCCGAGGCCTATGTAGCCGCGGGCTCTGCGGAAATCCCGGTTACGGTCATAGCGACAACCGACTGCCGCATCGTCTGGATGCCCTTTGGGAAGATCATCGGGACCTGCAGCTCCAACTGCGGTTTTCACCGGTCGCTGGTCCAGAATATGATGTGGGTGATCGCCGTCAAAAATATCCTGATGAACGAAAAGATGCGAATCCTTTCCTGCAAGACCACGAAGGAAAAGCTTATGACCTATCTGTCCGATTATTCGGAACGGGTTGGAAAGAGCAGATTTAAGATTCCTTTTTCCAGAAACGAGCTCGCGGATTTTCTCAGCGTGGATCGGAGCGCCATGTCCCGGGAGCTTTCCCGGCTGCGAAACGAAGGCTATCTAGATTACCATAAGAATGAATTTGAATTGGCACAGCATAGAAAAATTTGAAAGAGAGAATAGATAATGATTGAAAAAGGACAGAGCTATCGGCTTGTGATTGAAGATATGAGTGCAGAAGGGCTTGGCATCGGCAGAATTGAAGGAATGGCCGTTTTCTTGGATGGTGCCGTCGTCGGCGATGTGGTGAAAGCAGAGCTGACAAAGCTGAAGAAGAATTACGCCTTCGGCAGATTGACAGAGATCCTGGAGCCTTCTCCGGATAGAGTTGAGCCGTTCTGCGGCTATGGGTCAGCGTGCGGAGGCTGCTCTCTTCAGGCGCTGAGCTATGAGGGTCAGCTTCGGTTAAAAGAGAAATTGGTGCGGGACAAGCTGGTGCGTATCGGCGGCATTGAAAACCCGACGATTCGAGAAATTATCGGGATGGAGCATCCCCTGAGATATCGCAATAAGGCTCAATTTCTGGTAGGAGAAAACGAAAGAGGCGGAAAAGGCGGAAAGCCTGGAAAGCCCGGGGCGTCGGCAGCATCGTCGGTGGGCTTCTATCGGTCGAAAAGCCATCAGATTGTGGATTGTGAAGAATGTCTGATCCAGTCCGAACCTGCGGAAAAGATCGCCGCCGCTTTGCGGGAGTACATGAAGAGCGACCATGTTTCCGCCTACGATGAGAAAACCGGCAAGGGACTGATCCGCCGACTTATCGTAAAGACGGCCTTCGGGACCGGCGAAGTGATGGCAATTTTGGTCATCAACGGCAAAGGTCTTCCCAACGGGGAAAAACTGGCCTATATGATGGACGACGCTGTGAACGAGCTCGCGCCAAACCCGGAAACGGGACTGGAGTATTCTTTGGAAAGCGTGGTCCTGAACATCAATAAAAAGAAAACTTCGGAGGCCATGGGAGAAGAGTGCGTCACCCTTGCGGGAAAACCGACGATTCTTGAAAAGGCCGGAACACTGCAGTTTGAGATATCGCCACTGTCCTTTTACCAGGTCAATCCTGTGCAGATGGTAAAGCTTTATGATAAAGCGCTGGAGTATGCCGGGCTGACCGGGAAGGAAACAGTGCTGGACCTCTATTGCGGTGTGGGAACGATCGGTTTATACTGCGCTTCTCAGGCCCAAAAGGTCATTGGAATCGAATCGGTGAAAAGCGCGGTGCTGGACGCCAATCGGAATGCGGTGATCAACGGAATCGTCAACGCAGAATTCATCTGCGGCAAGGCGGAGGAGGAGCTTCCAAAGCTGCTGGCACAGGGCGTGCAGGCAGACGTTGCGATCCTTGACCCGCCCCGGGCAGGCTGCGATCCTGCTCTGTTGGATGCAGTCGCCCAGGCAAATCCGAAACGGATCGTCTATGTATCCTGCGATCCTGCGACGCTGGCAAGAGATGTGAAGATCCTCGGGGAGATGGGATATGAATTTAAAGAAGCCCAGCCGGTGGATATGTTCCCGATGACGGGGCATGTGGAATGCGTAGCAGGAATACAACGAATTGATTTATAAAAATCCTCTATTTTCTGCTAAAATTAAAATGGATTCATCACCTCTGATGCGGAAGGAGTAACGCGATATGACAATAGAAGCAACTGATTGGCTTCGCGAAGTCAAATCAAAACTGAAACGTGGGAACAAGATGCTTTTCGCCAAGGACAGCGCACTATTCGCTGAACTGAATGACATCATCATCCGAGAAAGCCACAAAGTAATGGTACTATGGGCGCTTGAGCTTGCGTCAGGGGTTGTTAATACGTTAAAAGAACGATACACGGATGAAATGCGTCCGCAGATTGCGCTTGATATAAGCCGCGCTTGGGCGGCAGGCGAAGTTAAAATGCCAGTAGCACAACGGGCGATATTGGACTGCCACGCATTCGCTAAAGAAATTGCCTCGCCGGAGGATATTGCCCTCTGCCATGCTGTCGGTCAGGCTTGCGGTGTTGTCCACGCGAACGGTCACGCTATAGGGTTTCCCGTATATGAGTTGACCGCGATGGTTCTCCGCTTCGGCGAGGATGATTATAAGGAGGCTCTCGAAAACCGCGTTGCCTATTATATCGAGCGCCTTGACTATTGGCGGAAGCATTACGGCGATTATCAGGGAGAATGGGCTGAATTTATGGAGAAATGACGATATGAACAAAACTGTTACAACCGACAAAAAGAACATAAAAGAACGCTTAATTTTCGGTATGGGCATTGCTTATTTGATCTTCCTTGTTTGGGCAATACTCTGGAAGTGCGGTACACCCTTTATCGGCGACGGTGCACTTCGTGCAATAAATCTGCTGCCGTTTAACGGCAACACGCGGTGGGAAATGCAGTTTAACTTGGCTGTTTTCGTGCCATTCGGATT
>CAMJRV010000398.1 GCA_946408315.1 uncultured Bacillota bacterium
TCCGGGGAATGCGGCAAAATAGTCGAGCCCATAGGCGTCGGCAAAATAACGGAACGGGAACCGGTCGCCGAAGACGATGGTTTTCCGCGCCGCGCCGTCTACGACTGCCTGGAAGTCAGCATCCAGTCGATCGAGCTTCGCAAGATATGCGCCGGTGTTTTCCTGATAGACGGCGGTATTGGCAGCGTCGGTTTCGCACAGCGCGTCGGATATTTTCTGAACGATCCGCTTTGCATTCTCGGGAGAAGTCCAGACATGCTCGTCATATTCCGGCGCTTCCTCCCCATCGGCTGTCCCTTCGCCCTCATGGTCGTGCTCAGGCTCCATACCCTCCACGGTCTCCTCTTCAACCGCGTCGACGCAGTCTATGAGGCTGACGATCTTCATCTTGCTGGTATCCATGGAGTCCAGGATTCCGTTTACCCATTCGTCGGACTCGCCGCCGACGTAGATAAAGACATCGCAGTTCTTGATTTTAATGATATCCTGCGGAGTAGGCTCGTAGGAGTGGCTTTCCGAAGCGGGGGGCAGGAGCATGGCGACGTCCGCCTTGTCTCCCCCAATCACCCGTGCAAAATCATAGGGCGCAAAGGTAGTGGCGACAACGCTGATCTTATCATCAGTACCGGCGCTGCCGCTATCAGAAGGTCCTGTCTGTCCGCAGCCGGCCGACGCCGACGCGAGAAGCAGGATCATAACCATGATCGAAATAAAACGTTTCATAAAATACAACCTCCATTTAATTCCATTGTAAGCGCAAAGATACAAGGAAACACAGAACCTCTTGCGTTCAGCAAAGCCGATTAGAAGAAGGCGCCGCATCCCCCGCGGAGGTTGCCTTAATTGTTCAGTCTGACCTTCAGGCCGACCAGAGTATCGCGATTTTTCCCAAAGGAGCTTAGCGCCAAAAGGGCGCAGAGCAGGGCCGCCGCCAAAAGCCATGCAAAGGTAGCCGAAGCGCAAAGACCGGCGCCCAGCTTTTGCATCGTGTCGGCGCAAAGGTGAAGCTGCGCGCAGACAGAGCAGTGCGCGCCGGTACAGTCGTGTTCGGCGTGGGAAACGAGGTACCATGAGGAAAAGAGGAAAGCAGAGGCAATACAAATGCATAAGAGCAGGACTGCCAGCCTTCCCTTCCGGTCATGCTTTATGTGCATCGCGCTTCCCCCTTTGCCGCGCAGCTCTCACAGCAGCCGTAAAAAATCGTCTTAAAGCTGTCGAGATGAAAACCGTGTTCTTCCTGAATATGCGCGGTGAGCTCGTCGATATGCCCGCAGCTCAAATGGATCAGCTGCCCGCAGCCGACGCATACAAGATGGTGGTGATTCAAATGGTCCTCCGGGGACTCCAGGTATTGGTAGCAGGCGTGCATCCCCCCCGGCGCCGCAAACTTGAGCAGCATACCGTCCTTCACCATCTTTTCCAGATTCCGATAAACGGTCGTCTGGCCCACAGGCTCGCCCCTGTCCTTCAGATCGTCCACGATCATTTCCGCCGTCAGATGGCGCTGCCTGTTTTCCCGCAGGCAGTTTAAAATCAGATCCTTCTGTCTTGTGCTGTAGCTTTTTCTATTTTCATTCATATACTTTCATCTTTCCCCGAATCAAAAAATTCCAATCCGGCTGAAGCCGGGCAATTTCGGTATGGGTCTACCGGCCGGATAATTATGAAATTGAAATCCGTTTTCATATTTGCAATTTTATATTAAGAACAGGGAGATTGTCAAGTGAAGATGGCGCGTTGTCATGATCGCCCGTCGGAACGAATAAACTGTACCGATACGCAGAAAGGAGAATGAAGATGAACGACAACTATACCAACGGGTGCCAATACAGGGTGGACGCGCCGTACCCGCCGGTGCGCGCGGAAGGACCGAACCCCATCTATGCCTGTGATATCCTGAGCAATGTAGGCGGCGTCGTTTCCGAAATGAGCGATGTCGCCCTGTATTTCTACAACTCGGTTGTAACGAAGCCGCAGTATGACTGGATTGCGGAATGTTTTCATCATATCAGCATCGTTGAAATGTATCACCTCGAGATATTCTCCGAGCTCGCATTGCAGCTTGGGGCCGATCCGAGGCTCTGGAGCGGCCGGACGCGCAAGCTTTGGTGGACGCCCGCATACAGGCAGTATCCCCTCGAAATCCGGGCTTTGATCGCCAACTCCATGGAGGGAGAGGAGGCGGCCATCCGCAAGTATTCAGAGCAGGCGAAAACCATCTGTGACAGAAACATCGTGGCCATATTAAACCGCATCATACTCGACGAGAAGCGCCACCTTCAGATCTTCAGCGAAATGTATCAGCAGGTTTAAGCTTTTATGGTATAATAACCATAGACTACTATCGTTATTAAGACAGAACAATCTGAAGAAACAAGGGAGAAAAAATGGGAAAGGTATTGGTATTGGCGGAAAAGCCCTCCGTAGGCCGTGAGCTGGCTCGCGTCCTCGGCTGCAAAAACGTAAAGGACGGCCACATTGTCGGCCCTGAATATATCGTAACCTGGTCCCTCGGACATCTGGTGACCCTGGCGGACCCGGAACATTACGGAGAGCAATATAAAAAATGGTCCCTGGAAACACTTCCGATGATGCCCGAACGCATGGACCTGGTCGTAATCAAGGAAACCGGAAAACAGTTTAACGTAGTGAAAAACCTGATGAAGAATCCGGAAGTCACAGCCCTCGTCGTCGCTACCGACGCAGGACGGGAGGGCGAACTGGTGGCACGCTGGATCATCAGAAAGGTCGGATTCAGCAAGCCTGTCAAGCGGCTCTGGATTTCTTCCCAAACGGACAAGAGCATCAAAGAGGGCTTCGCCCATTTAAAACCGGCCGCAGAATATGATAACCTCTATTATTCCGCCCAGAGCAGGGCGGAAGCCGACTGGCTCGTGGGCCTGAACGTAACGAGAGCATTGACCTGCAAGTATAACGCACAGTTATCCGCGGGGCGCGTCCAGACTCCGACGCTGGCGATGATCGTAAAAAGAGAAGAGGAAATCAAACGGTTTGTCCCCAAGGACTATTATGACATCCACGCCGACTTTGACGGCTTTCGCGCCCTGTGGGGCGATCGGAAGACCGGTCAGACGAGGATTTCGGACAAGGAACGGGCTGATACCGTCGTCGGCCAGATAAGAGGCAAGGACGGCAGAGTCATCGAGCTGAAAAAGGACGCCAAGCGTGAGGCTCCTCCATTATTATACGACTTGACTGAGCTGCAGCGCGACGCCAACATCAGCTACGGTTTTTCAGCGAAACAGACGCTGAACCTGATGCAGCGCCTTTACGAGGAGCATAAGGTCCTCACCTATCCGAGAACGGACTCCCGCTATATCAGCAGCGATATCATACCCTCTCTGAAAGACCGGCTGCGGGCCGTTTCCGCCGGAGAGTACACTGCCGCTGCATCCGAAATCATAAAATCCGGAATCAAGACCGGAAAGCGCATTGTGGACGACAGCAAGGTGACAGATCATCATGCGATCATCCCTACCGAGGAATACGTGCGGTTTTCGGACCTGAGCTCCGATGAGAGAAGGATCTACGATCTCGTCGTGAAACGGTTTCTCGCCGTCTTCTGTCCCGACTTTGAGTATCTGCAGACGACGGTTAAGATCGAGATCGGTCACGAGGTCTTTACGGCGAAAGGAAAGATTGTAAAGGAGAAGGGCTGGAAGAAGAT
>CAMJRV010000399.1 GCA_946408315.1 uncultured Bacillota bacterium
GAGCATACCGAACGAAGCGGTCCCTGTGAGGCCGAACACCAAAAGCAGCGTACCCGGAACCAGGCTGCCTCCCTTTGCCCGCTTGCGGTGGGGCCTGTTTTCAGGCACATCGTATCGCTGATAGCGCCTTGCCACCTCTTCCTCATCTCTCGACAGCTTCGGAAAGCTGCCGTCGCCGAACGGTCCCTCATAAAACGGGCCCCCTCCCATTCCCGGAACGTTTCGCATCGTGCGGTTTATCATATGTTTTAAATCGTAAAAATCCTGACCGGTCAGCACCTTTCTGACCGTTCTGCTGATTTCTTCGCCAAAATCGATAAAGTTGTCATTTTTCATGGCCACCCCTCCAAGCCCTGTTCTCAATATTCTATGGGATTCATTATACCATATTTATTTTTTATTTTATATGAATTTTATTTTACCACCCATTCCCCAAAACGCCGGAAAAGAATCAAATGGTAATTTATGCCGCCCGTCTGTTTTTTGCACATTGTGTTATAATAGTTCTAGAGAAAGGAGTTTCAAGCATGAATTTATTCGGCAATATCAATGTGATAACCATGATCATCCTGTGTATTTTCCTGATGCCTGTAATGGCGGGCGTTCTGAATCCTATTTCAAAGAGCCGGATTCACCACGGGATGTTTTTCATCATAAATACGTTCAATTTCTTTTTGGCATTTTTTCTGTCGGTCTGCCTGGTCAGGGTCATCTTTGCCGGCGAGACAGGCGGTTTTTCTGCGTTTTTAAAGAAGTACGCTCCCTCCGCCGGAGACTTTATACTGCAATACCAGCATGATATCGTGGCCTATCTCATCGCCATGTTCTTCCTGCTGTCGCTCATCTTCTTTCTTCTGGAGCTTCTGACGATCCGTCCCTATAGGAATGTCGTCACCCCGATGGCGGACAAGCTTTCCACTGCGCTGGATTCGCTGAACCCCGCAGGAAAGCGCGCGTTCAGCGGACTGTGGCGGCTCCCGAAAGCTGCCTTTACGGTCTTCGTGTTTTCGCTCCTCCTGAATTTCTATGCGAGCTTTATCAACAATCCCGCCGCAGTCGAAGCCATCAATGAGTCCAGCGCATATCAGGCCGTTCATAAAAGCATGCTGCAGCCGGTCCTGAACTCTGACCTGCTGAAAAAGGCGCCGGTGCTGATCGGCGACGCATTCCGGAAGGCTGCCGAGGACTTTACTCCCGCAAACGCGGAAAACAGCGGTGATCCCAACTATTGGAACCTTCCGGCAATCAAGTATTTCAACGGCATGACGATCGACGAGGCGGTCAAATCGAATTCCGAAATCGACAATACCGCGAAAAAGATCACGGGAACCGAGAAGGACGACATAAAAAAAGCCCGCCTGCTGTATCAGTGGGTCAGCAAAAATATCGCATATGATACTGCAAAGGCGGAAATTGTTCTCAAAACCCCTTCCCGGGTCGATTCCGGATCGATCATCACGTTCCGGGAACGGTCGGGAGTGTGCTTCGACTACTCCTGCCTCTACGTTTCCATGTGCCGTGCGGCGGACGTAAAGGTCAGGCTCGTTTCAGGCCTGGGCTACAGCGGCGAGGCATGGGGCGAACACGTCTGGAACCAGGTCTATGATTCCGGGGAGGACAGGTGGATCAACGTGGATACGACCTTCGGAAACTCCGGCTACGACTATTTCGACAATCCCGATTTCTCTTCCAACCATAAATACGACGTCATTCAGGCGGAATGGTAGCCGGGGCTATGATCCTTCAGAAAGCCGACAAAGTCCTCCAGAGGAAGGCTGCGCTCAAATTGCAGCGGAATTTTATAGCGCTGGCAAAAGCTGAAGATCAACGCGTCGAGTATGGCCCAATGCACCGTTAAAAATTTTTTCTGCTGCTTCTGAAGCTCCTCGATCACGCCGTAGGTGCGTTCTGCCTTCAGATAGCCTGCAATAATCAGGTAGTCAAAAGAGTGGTTCCGGGCCACGTCCAACGCCTGCTGCTTGTCCTCGGCCAGTCCGACGACGTCGATGCTTTCCGTGCGGCGGAAATATTCTTCCAGCCTTTTCGCCTGATCGATCAACCGGTCGGAAACGATCAGAACCCGAATCTTTTTTCCCGTCGATGGGTAATTATCATCCTTCATAATCTTTTACTCTCTCCTGTAAAACCATGCGATAACCATTGGGAGGTATTTTATACAGCAGTACACTGTTAGTATCTATTATAATATTCTCTTGGTTGATTTTCAAGACCCGAAGTAATCTGTAAGATTACGGTAAAGGAGGCGGAGAGAGTATGGCGATGGATAGAAAGACCCTTTGCGAAGAAAATATGACGATGGACAGAAAGGCCCTTGGCGCTGCGATCAAAGCGGCCCGCCTGGAAAACAGGCTGACGCAGGAACAGCTGTCTGAGATGGTGGGAATCGTTCCTTCCCACGTCAAACAGATTGAGGCGGGAACCAGAAGCCCTTCTGTAGAAGTTCTGTATAAATTGGCCCATACGCTGAACTTTTCGGTGGATGAGATTTTCTTCCCCGGAAGAAAAGGTGATCAGAAGCTTTTGTATAAAATTGAACGCAGCTTGCAGGAGTGCAGCGTTCATGAGCTGCGCGTCGTATATTCCACGATTACCGCGCTGAAGGATAAAACAGAAGAATGAACCGAAGCTGAGGAATGAACCGAAGTTACCGGAGTTGAAAAAGGAACTGAAGTTTAAGAGTGGAGCCGGTCCGTCACAGCATGTGACGGACCGGCTCTCTGCATGATACGGCGGGTTTTTTGCGTAAACGATCCTGCCGTTGAAAATCGTATACTCGATTTCGATATCCGAAATCTCCCGGAGTTCGACCCTTGTGATATCCTTCTCCAGGATGACCAGATCTGCCTTCTTTCCAATCTCGATGGAACCGATCAAATGCTCCATGGACATGGCCTTCGCTCCGTTTATGGTGTATGCCTTCAGCATTTCAAATACGGGAACGGCCTGTGCAGGATTTCTGACATAGGATCCGTCATACTTCTCTTCTCCGTAAATTGGTTCCCAGGACCGCTTCCTATTGTTTCTCTCAGCTTCTATGAAATCGCCTCCGACCCCACCGTATAGCTCCACACTCCGTCAGTCTTCACCGCCTTGCAGTCGTCGAAGAAAAACGCGCCTGTTCCGCTGCGCCATTTTCTGACGTTGAAGCGGAAGCTGTCCTCTGTCACATCGGAGAGCTCGAAGGAAAACAACATACCCTTCTCAAAATAAAGCTTTTCCTGGTCAATATAGCCCTGCTCACTCAGTTCGTCGAAGGTGCCGGAGATATCTGCAAGGTTGTGCTCCCGTGACATGGAAAACATCAGCGCTGCCTTCTCCGACTCATTTAAATTTTCAACAGCAGTCAGATCAAAGGCCAGCACGCCCGTATCGGGATTCAGCCCCTGATCCACATTCCATAGATCGTTCAATATACTCTGATAAAAGCCGACCATATCATCCCCCTGACTGTTGACCTTCACATAGACAGGCGTGCCGATCTGGGCAGGATAGCTCTCCAGGATCAGACCGGAATACCCGATTTCAACGTTTTGTCCCGCCTTCAGATATTCCGAACCGACAGCCCGATTCTTCGGATCATAAACCTTGACTTCAGAAGAAAAGCGATACAGCTCGGAGGAATCTGCCCCTGCCAAAAGAAAGGAACCGTCATAAAGCCGGAC
>CAMJRV010000400.1 GCA_946408315.1 uncultured Bacillota bacterium
ACATGATGATTCACGACTTTGACATGGCGCGCTTTCTTGCAGGCAGCGAGGTGATCGAGGTGAGCGCAGTCGGCTCCGTATTGGTAGACCCCGCCATCGGTGAAGCGGGTGATGTGGATACTGCCGTTGTCACGCTGAAGTTTGAGAGCGGAGCCATCGGCGTCATTGATAACAGCCGCAAAGCTGTTTACGGATACGATCAACGGGTGGAGGTCTTCGGTTCCGAGGGCTGCGCACAGAATGAGAACGATATTCCCAATACCGCAATTCTTTCCAACGCGGAAGGGACGACATACGGAACGGCCTATAAGGTCATGTGGGACAGATATACCGGCGCTTTTGTGGCTGAGATGCAGGAGTTTGCCGATGCTGTGGCCCAGGATAAGGAAACTCCTGTGACCGGAGAAGACGGGCTGTATCCCGTTCTGATGGCCGCCGCAGCGGTCAAGTCCCTGAAAGCGGGCCGTCCTGTCAAGATTTCGGAGGTGATCTGATGGCTTTGCGTCAGTGTGCATGCATCGATACGCTCTATACGGAACTGCCGTGGCTTGAGCGTTTTCAGGCAGCGAAGAACGACGGCTTTGAGTCGGTGGAATTCTGGGATTGGAGAATTCGTGATCTTGAGGCCACCCGCAAGGCGGCTGACGATGCGGGAATCGCGATCAGCGGATTTAACGGCGATGCGGATTATTCCCTGATCGACCCTGACCATAAGGAAAAATACCTCGACTATCTGAAACAGTCCATCGCGGCGGCAAAGACGCTGGGAGCATCCAGCGTGACGATCCATTCCAACGCGCTCGGGGAGGGCGGAATCGTCGTGAACCATTATGACGAGCTTTCGGATACCGTCAAGCTCTGCTCCATGTATGACTGCCTGCTGGAATGCGTCAGACTGGCAGAAGCGGAGGAGATCGACCTGAATTTGGAAGCCCTCAATATAACCACCGACCATGTGGGAAATTTCTTGAAGAATACCCAGATGGGAGCGGAAATCTGCCGCCTGATCCATTCCCCCCGCCTGAAGCTGCTCTATGACGCATATCATATGCAGTTGAACGAGGGCGCCATCTGCGATACGCTGACCCGATACGCGGATCAGATCGGACACATCCACGTGGCGGATGCACCGGGGCGTCACGAGCCCGGAACGGGGGAAATCCAGTACAAGAAGGTGATCTCTCACCTTGAAAGCCTCGGTTATACGGGTCGAATCGGCTATGAGTTGTTTCCTGTTAAGGATACCATGACGGCGGTAAAGGCCATCATGGAAAACTTTTAAGAATATCGATGAAGTGAATTGAGAAAGGAAAACAAACTATGAAAAAGAGAATGATTGCATGGGCTCTGGTCGGATTATTTGCCTTTTCGATGACGGCATGCGGCGGCAGCGATGCGCCCGCAAATCCTGATGCGGACTCCAAAGGCTCCGGTGACTCCGTACATATCGGTATTGTTGTAAAATCATTGGCTGACCAGCATTGGGCTCTTGTCAAGGCCGGAGCGGAAGCGAAGGCTGCGGAACTCGGCGTAAAGGTTGACGTCATCGGCCCGAACTCCGAATCGGATGTACAGGCTCAGGTCGATATGATCGACAATCTGATCGGTCAGCAGGTGGATGCTCTCTGTCTTGCTCCTTCCTCTCAGGAAGCGGTGTTGGGTTCACTGCAGAATGCGTATGACGCGGGGATTCCGATCCTGACAATCGACACGGATACGACCTTTGACAAGAGACTCAGCTTTATCGGAACCGGTAATGTGACCGCCGCGAAAATGGGCGGAGAAGCAGCCGCCGAGGTGGTTGGCAAAGGCGCGAAATGCGTTATTTTAAGAGGACGTTTAGGCGACCCGACCCACGATCAGAGAGAGCAAGGCTTCAGAGAAGCGCTTGAAGCTGCCGGCGTAGAGATCATCGAGGTAAAAGCGGCCGACTCCGATGCGGAAAAAGCGATGAATATCATGCAGGACCTGCTTCAGGTTCATGACAAGATCGATCTCGTGTGCTGCACCACCGATAATAATGTGCTGGGTGCGCAGCGCGCAGTAGAAGCAGCAGGTGCGAAGACATTGCTGATGAGCTTTGACGGCACTTCCAACGTCTGCGAACTGATCCTTCAGGGAAAGGTTTTAGGCTCTGTTGCGCAGAACCCGTACGCAATGGGAGAACTGGCCGTTGAGAACGCTCTCAAGGCGATTAACGGCGAAAAGGTTGAAGCCCGCATCGATTCCGGTGCTGAGGTCATCATGGCAGACAATGCGGAAAAATATCTTGCCGATCTGAAAGAAAAGGCTGGTCAGTAAAATTTCGGGGGCGGCCGCCGGCCGCTCCCAATTTCCCTTTATCAAAAAGAAAGTCGGTGTATGAATGGACAACGATGTCATTATTGAATTGCGGAATATTACTAAATATTTTCCCGGCGTCGTCGCTTTAAAGAACATGTCGTTTCAGGTTCGCCGCGGAGAGGTCCACGGACTGATCGGTGAAAACGGTGCGGGGAAATCCACCCTGATCAAAACTCTTACTGGAGTAAATCAGCCTGAGGAGGGCGAGATTCTGATCGACGGAAAGCCGGTGACCCTGTCTAACCCAAATGCGGCAAAGCAGCACGGCATAGGCTGCGTATATCAGGAATTGAATATCGTACCGGAGTTGAGCATAACCGATAATCTTTTTATCGGATATTATATCAAGGGCGTCGGGCCGTTGCTGGACTATAAGAAAATGCACAGCCAGGCAGCCGAAATCATGAAGAGTCTGGGGCAGGAAGTGGATCCCAGAACTGAATGCGGCAAGCTTGGAATGGGGCTCCAGCAGACGGTGGAGATCGGGAAGTCCATCCTGATGAAATCTCGGCTGATCATCATGGATGAGCCGACGTCGAGCCTTTCGGAAAAGGAAGTTAACCAGTTGAAGCTGACGGTCAAGATGCTCAAGGAGCAAGGGATTTCCATCATCTTCGTCTCCCATAAGCTTGAGGAGATCTTTCAGCTCTGCGACGTGGTCACCGTTATGCGTGACGGCCAGCACGTCAGTACCTCCCCCGTATCGGAGATCACAAAGGATCAGTTGATCGCCGGAATGGTCGGAAGAAGTCTGGATAATCTGTTCCCGAAGCAGGTTGCGGAAAAAGGCGAAGAGATTTTACGGGCAGAGCACTTAAAGGAGCCGGGGGTGCTCAACGATATCAGCTTTACGGCATACGGAGGACAGATTCTTGGCTTTTCGGGTCTGGTCGGCGCAGGCCGCACGGAAACGCTGCGGGCGATCTTCGGAGCCGACCCCGTATCGGAGGGTGAAGTCTACATAAGAGGGCGCAAGACGGAGATCAGGACTCCCCGGGATGCCATCGCAAACGGAATCGCCTTCGTCACGGAGGACAGAAAAAAAGAAGGTCTTATCCTCGATGCGGGCGTAAACCACAATCTGCATCTTGCGACCATCGACCGGGACCGGATCTATCGATTTTTCCTGGATTTTCGGAAGCATAAGACGATTTCCTTCGGCAATGTGGAAACGCTGAGAATCAAAACCTCGTCCCTGGAAACGCAGGTCGGAACTTTGTCGGGAGGGAACCAGCAGAAGGTGGTGATCGGAAAGTGGATCAACACGGATGCGGACATCTTCTTCTTTGACGAGCCGACACGAGGGATCGACGTCGGCGCGAAGGTCGAGGTATACAA
>CAMJRV010000401.1 GCA_946408315.1 uncultured Bacillota bacterium
CTTACGAGTCAGGTGGACAAGCTGATCTCCGGTCTTGGCCTTCAGAACGTACACGTCGAAAGCGTCCAGGTAAGCAGCCAGACGAATTCTCAGGCGCAGGACAGCAGCCAGGGACAGGCGTTTACGATGCATTCTTCGATGGATTTCTCCCAGAGAAGACAGCAGGAGCAGCTGCAGCAGCAACCCGGCGGCGGCAGGTCCGGCGGTTCTTTCAGCCTTCGGCAGGATGAACTTACAGATTCTGATCCGATGAGCCGCGTCGAATCAACCCGATATGATTTCAGCAGAATGAATTATATTGTATAGAAAGGAGGCAGGACATGTCTATCGATTCCATCAACAATGCTACAAACTATTCCACAAACGGCACCACGGGGACCGGCGGTACAAGTAACGTGGGAAAATCAAGCAACAGCACGCTGAACATGGACGACTTTTTCTCATTGATCGTGGCCCAGCTGAAAAACCAGGACATGTATAATACGGTGGACGACACCCAGTATATTCAGCAGATGGCGCAGTTTTCCATGATTCAGGCCCTCTCGGACATGAGCGAACTCTCGATGACCTCATACGGAGTCAGTCTGATCGGGAAAGAAGTTACCGTTGCCAGTGTTAAGAGCGACGGCAGTATCCAAAGCATAAAAGGTCTTGTGGACAGCGTAACCTTTTATAACGGAAGCCCTCAGGTCGTCGTCGAAGGCAAAAATTATTCCCTGAGCAGCGTAATGGCGGTCAAAGAACCAGACATCATCATTCCAAAGACCCCTGAGACCAATAACAACCAGGGTAACACAGGCGGAACGGAAGGCAATGGAGATAGTACAGGAAGTGGAGACACGACTGGAAATGGCGGTACGACGGGAGCTGGAGATACAACCGGAGCTGGCGACACCCCCGGAGATGACGATGCCGGAAGCGGGACGGGAGAGTGATCGGGATGGCCAATGAAATTTCAGGAAACCGATACAATCTGACCGACGCCATCATCAGGCAGTCGGAACGGGTCGGCAGTACCCCGGCAGGTAAGGCGGGTAACGCCGGAAGCCAGGTAAATGGAGGGAGATCCTTCCAGGATATTCTGAATGAACAGCTTACCCAGCGGATTTCCTTTTCCAAGCACGCAAATCAAAGAACTGAGGAAAGAAATATCCAGATCAGCGAAAATGATCTGAGTCGCTTGGAGGACGCCTGCGACAAAGCGCAGCAAAAAGGGATCAAAGACGCCCTGATCGTGATGAACGATTCCGCCTTTATCGTAAACGCTCCAAACAAGGTCGTAATCACAGTAGTTGATAAAAATGAAATGAGAAGTAACGTATTCACTAATATTGACGGTGCCCTGTTCTTATAGCCGGACCTGAAAACTGCGTACGCGCAGAGGAAGCTATCGCGGGCTTTGACTGACAGATAAGCTCGCACCGGGCACAGAAAGGATTGTATAACATGTTAGGATCCATGTATTCTGCGGTTTCAGGTTTGTCTGCCCACCAGACAAAGATGAACGTAATCGGTAATAATATTGCCAACGTTAATACCTATGGCTTCAAAGCAAGCCGTGTGACTTTTTCAGACGTATTCTATCAGACGATGAATGGAGCTTCCGCTCCGACTGCCAGCGGCGGAGGGACAAACCCGACCCAGCTCGGCTACGGCGCGAAGGTCAATTCCATCGACGTAATCAACACCCGTGCAGGAAGCGCTACCACAGACCGCGCCCTGGACGTATATATCAACGGAGAAGGTTATCTTCCTGTCAGAAACAGCGAAGGCGTAGTCCGGTTCACAAGAATCGGCGTGCTGAGCTTTGACCTGGCGGGGAATCTCGTAGACAGCAACGGAAATAAGGTCCTCGGTTTCCCGTTGGACGCTACGACAAAGAATCCGCAGTTGGGCTCCGACGGAACGACCAACGCTCAGACGCTGGTAGAGATCAACGTTCCCCCCAGCGAGATGGAGAAATATACCGGTATCGCCATCGGACAGAACGGTGAAATCACAGCCATCAAGGAAGGAGATCCCGTCTTCGTTCCCGGTTCGAGTACAGCGTGGATGAAAGGGGCCCCGGAGGTCGCTGCTGACTCCCTGTATAACGGAACTGCGACGATGACGGTGACCCGGCAGGGTGCCGTAAGTGAATCCGGTGCATTTCCGCTGACCCTCAGTTCCAATGCAGATTTGGGAAGCGGGTCTTATAGCCTCCTGCTGAGTACGGACGGGGAAGAATACACATTAAAAGACGACAGTACTCCCCCAAGAGAATACAAAGCCAAGACCGACAACATCGACACCTCTACGACGCCGAATACGCTGACCTTCACCTCTGTAGATGATTTGAACGGGGGCAAGACGGCTACCGTTAAGGTCCCCGTCGGTGCCAGCGGCGGATATGCGCCAACAAGTAGTATCCCAGCGGCTATCGGCACCGTGACCCCCAGCACAACTTACAATATTACCCTTAACACTGTGGACAAAGCCGGTGCAATCGTGACTCTCCCGGCGACTTGGGACGGAGCCGCAGAGACGCTGGGATTGGGAAATATTAAGATGAATATCGACGCCGCGAAATTCCAGGCGGCCCTGAATAAAGGCTTTTCCGGCGTCAATATCGGTAAAGTGGGACCGGGACCGGGCGAGCCGATTAAGATCGCACATCTTGCCACGACGAAGTTTGCCAATCCCGACGGGCTTTCCCAGGACGGAGAGGGCTACTATGTGGAGACGACAAACTCCGGCAGCGCGGTGGCGACGATTCCGGGCAGCGGCGGAACCGGAAATTTCCGGGCCGGCGCTCTTGAGATGTCGAATGTAGACCTTTCCAGAGAGTTTACCGAGATGATCATCACCCAGAGAGGTTTCCAGGCAAATACCAGAATGATCACCGTATCGGATGAAATGCTGTCCGAACTGGTTAGCATGAAGAGATAATGCCGTGACGGGAACGTCCCCTCGGAAACCGCCGTTTTTATATGCTTACCCATGAAACCGGTAAGAGGTTTCACGGTTTCTGCGGGGACGCCCCGCCCCAGCTATAATAGGAGAAGATACTATGATTAAATTGACAAAATTGAACAAAAACAACGACGAGACCTTCATTCTGAACTGTGAACTGATTGAGACGATCGAGGAAAGACCAGATACCACGATCCGGCTCGTAAACGGCAAACACTTCGTCGTGGCGGAAAGTTCAGCCGAAGTCGTATCCAAGGTAGTTGCATTTAAAAGGAGTATTTACGGCAGATAGCTTGTAATTTCCGGTTAGAGGGAGTATTTAGCAATGGAGTTCAGCGTACTGATAGGGTATGTAGCACTGATACTGGCCCTGGCGTTTGGAATTGTGTTTGCGGAAGACGGAATGAATTTCGCGCTGCTCAGCAATTTCATAAACGGGCCCAGCATATTCATTACGATTGGCGGAACTTTTTTCGCCCTGTTGGCCGCTTTCCCGTTTAAGACATTTCGCAACCTTCCGAAACATCTGAAGATGGTCTTTGGAAAAGATCAGAAGGACCCTTATGAATACATAGAGACGATTACGGAGCTGTCCAGAGAGGCGAGAAAAAAGGGCTTGCTGTCGCTGGAGGAAAAGGCTCTCACCTTTGAGGATGAGTTTCTGAGAGAAGGCGTTTTACTTGTGGTGGACGCCATCGAGTCGGATAAGCTGAAAACATGGTT
>CAMJRV010000402.1 GCA_946408315.1 uncultured Bacillota bacterium
CCATTTCTCCGTGAATCACCGGAAATTCTCCGTCGGGAGAGAAGCCGAGATCGGGAGCTTTGACCCGTTTCAAATAATAGTGCATCCCCTTCCAGCCCGTTTCCTCATCAAGGCCTAGGATCAGCCTCACCTTTTTTTCCGGAACGAATCCGGCGTCCTTCAGCGCCTTCATCGCATAATAGGAGGCGATGGTAGGTCCTTTGTCGTCGATGGCTCCGCGCCCGTATATCCTGTCGTCGGCCAATTCGCCTCCGAAGGGGTCGTAATCCCAGTCCTTCCCTTCCGGCACGACGTCCAGATGGCAGAGGATTCCCATGATCTCGTCGGACGTGCCGACCATCTCACCCGCTTCATCGAAAAGATAGCCGCCGAATTCGATGTGACCCCCGTAGTTGTCGATATTCTCGGTGTCGAAGCCATCGGCTTTCGCCTTCCGCAGCATGTACTCAAAAGACTCCTGTATGCCCTGTCCGAAGGGCGCGCCGTCAAGAGGCTCCGCCAGAACGCTTTTTATCCTGATCAGCTCCTGCAGCGTCCCGATCATCTCTTCCCGGTATTCTTCAATCAGCTCTAAATATTTCTTCTCCATAATATTTCCCCTTATATTTTTTTCGATGAATCACGTAAATTCCTGTAGAAAACCGTAACACCTATTACCGACTTTGACGCGAAGCGTCACAAAGGAGGCGGTTTTCGGGGAATTCACGTGATTCATTCCGCGGTTCTCAGATTTTCTTCTCCGAGCAGCGCCGTGATGTCCGTCAGCGCCTGTTTTGCCCGGGACAGATGCCCCGATTCGGCAAGGGACGGATTCGTTTCCATCGTTTCATCCAGCGGAACGATCGTATAGACGTCTTTGCCGCCCTTTTTATATTTGTCCACCCAGGTAGGAACGGCGTTCATCTGGATGGACAGAATCTTCCCGCTGCTTTTCATATATTCCAGCCGGACCTCGGCGATGATACCCTGCTCCGTATACCGGTTGTCGAGGGTTTCCAGCCTCTGGTTTGAAATAAAGTTCCCCATGGAGTAAAATACGGGGACCTTCTTTCCCGTAGCCTCGTCCGTAAGCATTTCCATGCCTTGAAGTACGTGGGGATGGGAGGCGAAGATCATGTCGGCGCCGTAGCTTACCGCCTCCTGAGCCATGTGCTGCTGGTATTCGTTGGGAGACCGCTGATATTCCTCACCCCAGTGGAAATAGCAGACCACGATATCCGCACCGTCGGCTCTGGCGTTCTCTATGCTCGCCTTCACACCCTGCATATCCTCTTCCAGTGTTGCGTAGTTGAACGTGTTCAGAAGCCCTGACGCCTCGACGGAAATCTCATTTCCGTTGATGGTAGGTGAATTATTGATCGAAGGCGTTTCATACAGATACGCGACGATACCGATTTTCACACCCTTCACGTCAAGAATCGTATAGTCCTTTTCCCCCTCCAGATAGGTTCCCGCCGTTTCAAGGCCCTCTTCTCTGGCAATTTCAAGGGTCCTCTTCATCCCGGAAAGGCCCTTGTCCATAATGTGGTTATTGGCGGTCAGGGCGACGTCAAACCCGGCTTTTTTCAGCGATGCGGCCAGACTTTCCGGCGCGTTAAATACGGGATAGCCCGTATATCTTCCCCCGGCAAAGGTGGTCTCCAGGTTGCACAGGGCCAGATCCGCCTCTTCGATATATTTTTTCACATATTCAAAATTATTATCAAAATTATACGTTCCCGTGGCCTCATCATACTGGGCGGGAATTTGGGGTTTATGAACCATCACGTCTCCCGCGGCGCAGATGCTCAGGGAAACGGGCTTCTCCTCCGGCTCCGTTACCGGGCTTTGGGACGGCTCGGTCGGTTGGCTCTCCTCATGCAAAAGAGGTGGGAGTATGATAAATAACCCCACCGCTATGATGACTGCTGCCAATATGATATAGTATTTTTTCATATTGCTACCTTATACTGCTTGTTGCCTTATACCTGTTACCTTATACGGACTCTACTCCTGCAATCTCAGGATATTGTTCCTTGAGAATCCTTTCAATAACGCCTTTCAAGGTCATCTGTGCTCCCGGGCATCCGTGGCAGGCCCCTTGCAGCTTCACTTTCACGATTTTGTCAGCCGTATATTCCACGAACTGCACATCTCCCCCGTCTCTCTGCAGGAACGGTCTGATATTGTCTATCGCATCCTTGATATTTTCTTCCATGTCTTCCTCCTTATAATATTCTGCCTGATCTGGCTATTGCCATGTCGGCTCAACTGTGTATAAATGAACAAATTCACCATTTATTATGGTCTTAATCACGACGGATTTGATCGGGTCTCCGTTTTCATCAAAGGTGATGTTGCCCGACGCTCCCGCAAAATTCCTTGTGGCGGCAATCTGATCCCGGATCGCTTCGCCGTTCACCGACGTCCCCGCAGTACCGATGGCATTGACGGCGAGCAGATAGGCGTCGAAACCCAAAGCCACCTCGCTCGGCGGCTGTGCGTCTGCCCCATATTTTTCCCGATATGCCTTTAAAAATACTTTTGTATTCTCTGTAATAGCCGTTCCCGGATCAAAGTAGGAAGAAAAGACAGCGCCCTCCACAGCAGTACCGCCTTCCTTTACAAAGGCTTCACTCTCCCATATGTCGGTTCCGAGAAATTGCAGCGAAAGCCCCATGTCCTTCGCCTGCTTCATGATCTCGATGGCATCCTTCGTCTTGCTTGCCAGCAGAACGACTCCGGCGCCGGAATCCTTGACCTGCTGAAGCTGCTTTTTAAAGTCCTTCTGCGCATGGCTGTATTCGATCACCTTCGCGATAGCGTTTTCGTCGCCTGTAAGCTGCAGCATCTTGTCCGTAAAGGTCTGGGAAACCGCAGCGGCATAGTCGTCATCCGAATCCCGGAAAATGGCTGCCTTGCTCGTTCCCGCCTGTTCTACGGCATACTTGGCCAGCGCGATTCCCTGGAAGGAATCCACGAAGCAGGTCCTGAAATAGTAATCGCTGCTGCTCGTCACGAGGGGGTTGGAGGAAGTGATCGTGATGGCGGGAATTTTCGCCTCGGAGAAATAGTCGCTACCGGCGAGGGACAGGGTGCTTCCATAGCTTCCCAGCACGACGGCCACCTTCTTGTCGACCAGATCCTGGGCGGCAAATTCAGCCACATCGATATCGGACTGATTGTCCCCATAGACCAGCTCCACTTTCTTTCCCAAAATCTCCGGGAAAAGCTCATGGGCGAGCTCGATTCCCTGAAGCTCCAGTTCTCCGTGTTTCTTCTCCTTGCCCGACAGCGGCTCAAACACTCCGATTCGGACGGTGTCCGCCGCCTCTGTATCCGAAGCGAGAAACGTGCTCGAGAAGTTTTCAAAGGTCGTACAGCCTGAAAACAGGGCAAGGCACATGATGATAAGCAGAATAATCGCTGCGGATTGTTTTTGTATCTTTTGCATTGTTCTCTCCAAGATTGGCTTAATATGGTTCTACGAGTGATTTGTAAACGAACTGTCCGCCCTGTATGATTTTGATTACGGCAGGCTTTACAGCATCTCCGTTTTCATCCAGTGTAACGAATCCGGTTGCTCCCTCGAAATCCTTTGTCGCGGCAAGAGTGTCCCTCAAAATCGGTCCGTCCAGCCTTCCGGCCTTCTGAATCGTTTCGAGAGCCAGCAGGTAAGCGTCGAATCCCAGTG
>CAMJRV010000403.1 GCA_946408315.1 uncultured Bacillota bacterium
TCGTTTTGCTGTACGTTTCAAGTGTTGCGATCCAATTTTCGAGGCATTCCAAACCGGCTTCCGTTATGTGGTAAACCTTTTTAGCAGGTCCGGTGCTTTCCAGCTCCCATTCGGACTGGACAAGGCCCTTTTCCTCCAGCATATTCAGAGTGCGGTAGATCCCCGTGTTGTCAGCTCTTTCTCCATTGAATAAATCCTTATTTTCGAGCTCCTGTATGATCGAGTATCCGTGAAGATTCTGCTTGGCGAGAAGGATCAGGATATTGGGCTGGAGCAGCTTGTCCAGATTATAGCCCTTGCAGGAGCACTTTACTTTCTTATCTATTGGATTTTTGTTAATAGTAGACATAATCAATCACCTCAAGATCAATCTATCATATTGATCTCCGAATTGTCAAGAAATCATTGCTTTCAGCGGGCGAGACGCGTCTCAGTAAAATAAAAATATTTCGTGAAGCGCTTGCAAAATTTAATTGGATGTGGGTATAATATAGAAAAGAGTCCAGTGATGACTGGCTCACAATTAAGTTAGGTTACAAGAACCACTCATGCGGCTAGGCATCCGAGTGGTTCTTGCCGTTATTGAAGGCTTACTATTGTAAGCACTAATACAGCAAAGGCTATCATTAGCATTAAAGCTTGATAGACGCTCATCGGCTTTTCTCCTTAGTAGATTTTTATAAATAAAAATCACCTCCCCGGGTACTGGGCCAGCCACCACTCTTCATGGACTCTTTTCTAAAAGAACTTTACCATAATATTCCAGATCATGCAACGAAAATATTCTTACACACGTTCCAATAGAAGAGATTTCAAATAAAAATAAATAATGATATAATGTATTCATATTTAGAAAGGGGCTTGTGAGAATATTTACTGGAAAAAGTCTCTGTTGCTAAGAGGATAGCCCGGTTTCTGCGGCTATTTTTTGTATATATGGTAAGGGGAGGATCGACTCTGGGCACAAATCCGACTGGTTATGAATGGACCGGAAGAAGACGAACTGATGTGATTTGATTGAAGATTGAAATTACACCTATAATGTAATCTGCTTTATATTAAATTTACTTCCAATTGAATTTAGTTGAAATGCAAAAAAATAAAATGATTTAAGATAAATTTCGACAAATTTTGCGTTGTAATGTCTTGCAATGCCGTATATATTCGGGTAAAGTATTTAAGGCAACGTTTTTCTCAAAAAAAATGTAGATAAGGCAAATAACGGAGTTTTGATCAGATAATTGTTTTAGTTTAGAAGAGGTTGAGAGGAGTGATTGCATGTTCAGCATTGCGGTATGTGATGATGAAAAGATAATCTGTTCACAGATTGAGAAAATTATCCTGAATTATGCAGTAAAGAATAACGAGAAGATCGATGTCCAAGTGTTTAACTCAGGAGAAGAGCTGTGCAGATTTTTTGAGAAAGGTCAAACGGTTGACCTGATTTTCTTAGACATAGAAATGAACGTGGTCAACGGAATTGAAGCTGGAAGAAAAATTCGAGAAGGGCTGGACAATCAGACGGTACAGATCGTTTACATCTCGGGTAAGGATCAATATTACCGGGAGCTTTTCGATGTGAGGCCGATGCATTTTCTGCATAAGCCGATTGAAGAGGCGGAGCTCATCAAGGACCTGCGCCTTGCCATGAAGCTGGCGGATAAGCTCGGCGGCGTTTTCATCTATAAAAAGGGTTACGAAACTTGCCGGAAGCCGGTTAAGGAGATTCTCTATTTTGCAAGCAGCAACCGGGAAGTGATAATGGTGACCGAAGAAGGCGAGGAGGTTTTTTACGGCAAGCTTGACGAAGTATACGAGCAGGTCGCAAAGTATCATTTTCTCTATATCCATAAATCTTACATCGTGAATTATTTTTACGTTACAAAGTTCAAGTACGAAGAGGTCACTATGACAAACTTGAAGGTTTTGCCGATCAGTCAGTCCAGAAGAAAGATAATAAGGGAATTGCAGATCGAATTTGCGAAGGAAGGGATTATGTGATGAGCTTCAGTATATATGAATGGGTTATCATTTTTACTAATATCTTTTGGACCTATACGATATATAAATTTCTGGAAGTTTTTTATGGCAGAAAGAAGACCAGCCGAAAAGTAGAGATGACTTCTTATGCGGTATATTATCTTTTGCTGACGATAATTTGTTTGTTCGCGTATTTGCCAATCGTGTTGATGATCTATAGCTTTACTGCTTTCATGGCATTGTCGTACAATTATGAGTCGACTCTAAAAAACAGAATGGTTTCCACTCTATTAATCTATTTGATCTTCGCGGGAATTGACATAACGGTAAGCTTATTATCTGGTTACCTCAGTTTTTCCCTGTTTTCTCAGAATACGTACTCTTCGATCTTCGGGCTAATCGCATGTAGAATTCTTTCATACTTAATTGTGCTGGTTTTAAATAACTTTAAAAATATTAAAAAGGGAGAGTCGGTGCCTAATTCGTATTGGTTTGCCATAGTGCTGATTCCGGTATCTTCTTTGTATATTAATCTATTGTTGTTCCAGTCTGTAGGAATTTCCGTAGGACAGGTTATGGTAGGTATCGTGCTAATATTTTTGATCAATTTTGCAACGTTTTATCTCTATGACGCCGTTACGGCGGCGGCGTCCGATAAGATGCAGAGCCTGCTCATCTTGGAGCAAAATAAATATTATGACCGGCAGCTTGAGACGATAAAATCCTCGTTGCAGACGACGAGTTCGATCCGCCATGATTTGAAAAATCATATGCTTTCGATCGGTGCTCTCATTGAAAGCGGCGACACGGAGGAATCATTAAATTATATCGCCAATATCATGAGCGATATCGGTGCGAAGGGAAATCTTTCCACAACAGGGAACACAGTGATAGACAGTGTTATTAATTTCAAGCTACAAGAAGCGGAGCACCGGAATATCAGAACAAATTTGGATTTGAGCATACCGGAGCATTTAAATATCCCTTCCTTCGATATGACGATCATCCTTGGAAATCTGCTGGATAACGCAATCAGAGCGGCGCATAGGATTGAAGAAGACGGCTTTCTCAATATCAAGCTCAGTTACGATAAGAGCAGACTGCTCATTCGGGTAGACAATCCATATCTTGGGGATATCTGTGAAAAGGATGGAGATCTGGTCACTACGGATGACGACAAGGAAAACCATGGCATCGGCCTTCGGAATGTGAAAAAGGTCATACAGAAGTACGATGGCACCATGACCATCGATTACGGAAGCGGCCTCTTTTCGATTTCCGTATTGCTGTATCTGGACTGATTAGGAGAGAGAGATTTTCATACCGTATCAACCCGTTAAAGCAGGCGAAAGCCTGCTTTATTTGTTGCCAAAATACGTTTTTATTGGCGGAATGCTGTTGCATTGAATCAAAAATCTGTTTTTCATAACGAAAACTGTATTTTATTACAATACCACATATTAATTTCAACAAGATCCGGCACAGAAAATTTTTTATGATATACTGAACACGCTTAAAGAAATCCAAATTCTTAAAGGAGGAAAAAAAATGAATAACATCTTTGTGAAGTTTGCCGGAGTTGTCGCAGCACTCGCTTTAATGGTCACCGCTGCCAATGTGAACACAGCATGTGTTCTGGTAATCCATCAGCCTAAACTGCCGGAAGGCGCTGAGAAGCTCAGAAG
>CAMJRV010000404.1 GCA_946408315.1 uncultured Bacillota bacterium
ACAACGGGATGATGCAAGGCGACACGAGATATATTCTGACCTACGGCGGTTACATGCTGCTCGTCGCTCTGGCCAGCTCCGCCTGTTCCATCACCGGCTCTTTCTTTTCGGCAAGAGTGGCGCTGGGACTTGGAAAAAACCTGAGGAACATGGTGTTTACACGGGTTGAGAATTATTCTCTCCATGAATTCGATAAGCTGGGAACGGCGTCGTTGATCACGCGGACGACAAACGATATCGTTCAGATCCAGAACGTGCTGGTGATGATGCTCCGATTTATGATCTACTCTCCGATCATGTGCGTCGGCGGAATCATCATGGCGGTTTCCAAGGATAAGGGGCTGACGGTGATCCTTCTGGTCGCCATCCCGATTTTGGTCGCCCTGATCGGAACGCTGGCCTATTCCGTCATGCCTGCTTTTAAATCGATGCAGAAGAAGCTGGACCGTCTCAACATGGTGCTGCGGGAAAACCTGACCGGTATTCGTGTAATCAGAGCCTTCAACAAGCTGACCCATGAGGGCGAACGCTTTCGGGAGGCCAACGGCGATCTGACGGGTACTGCCATCAAGGTGAATCAGACGATGGCGGTGATGCAGCCGGCGATGATGCTGATCATGAATCTTACTTCCATTTCCATCGTCTGGTTTGGCGGAGTCAGGATCGCCCAGGGCAAAATGGAAGTCGGAGACATGATGGCATTCATTCAGTATGCCATGATGATCATGTTTTCCTTCATCATGGTCGCCGTTATGTTCGTCATGGTCCCCAGAGCGCAGGCTTCGGCGGAGCGGATCAACGAAGTGCTGGAGATGGAGCCGGAAATCGTCGATCCCAGCGAGATCAAACAGCTGCCGGAACAGCTGAGAGGCTATGTGGAATTTGAAAACGTATCTTTTCGGTATCCGGGAGCGGAGGAACCGGCAATTTGCAATATCAGCTTTCAAACAGGCCCGGGTGAGGTGACGGCCATCATCGGCGGCACAGGCTCGGGAAAATCGACGCTGATCAACATGATTCCGAGATTTTACGATGCAAGCGAAGGGCGGGTGCTGGTGGACGGCGTTGACGTGTCGGAGCTATCCCAAAGCGAGCTCCGAAGCAAAATCGGCTTTGTGCCGCAGACGGCGGTGCTCTTTACAGGCAGTATTTCGGACAATATCCGTTACGGAAATAAAGAGGCCACGGACGAAGAGGTTGCTCACGCCGCCGAGGTCGCCCAGGCGAAGGGCTTTATCGCAGGCATGCCCGAAGGCTTCAATACAGCCATCGCCCAGGGAGGAACCAACGTATCCGGAGGTCAGAAGCAGAGACTTTCCATTGCCAGAGCTCTGGTCAGAAAACCGGAAATCTATATTTTCGACGACAGTTTTTCCGCGCTGGATTTTAAGACCGACGCGCTGCTGCGCGCCGCGCTGAAGAAGGAAACGGGAGAATCTGCGGTCATCATCGTCGCCCAGCGTGTTACGACGGTCATGGACGCTGACCGGATCCTGGTTCTGGACGATGGGGAGCTGGTGGGCACGGGAAGTCATCGCGAACTGATGAAGAACTGTCAGGTATACCGGGAAATCGTATCGTCCCAGTTGTCTGAAGAGGAGATCAAGTCTTATGAGTAATGAAAACAGAAGCAACCAGCCTGTAAAAGGACCTCCGGGCGGCGGCATAGGCCGGGGGCCTGGCGGAGGAATGTCGATGCCCGTTGTGAAGGCAAAGGATTTCAAGGGGACTCTGAAAAGACTCGTCGGCTATCTTGCCCCTCAGAAGATGAGATTCCTCGCCGTAGGAATCCTGGCCATTGTCAGCACGGTATTCTCTATATTCGGACCGAAGATCCTGGGCAAGGCCACAACAAAGATCGCAGAGGGCGTTATCGCACAGTACACGTACTACTTTAAAATCCAGGCGGCAATCCAGAATAACCAGCCTGCATCGGTGATCGAGGAACTGAGACATGCGCCGATCCCGCTGTTTGACTTCGGCTATATCGGAAAAATACTCGTATTGATGGTCGTCTTATATGTCATCAGCTTTTTGACAGGCTTCGCCATGTCCTATATCATGTCGGGCGTGTCGCAGAAAACGGTCTATGCCATGCGAAACGAAGTGAAAGAAAAGCTGGACCGGCTGCCGCTGAAATATTTCGACGGAAGGACTCATGGCGAAATTCTGAGCCGCGTCACCAACGACATGGACAATATCGCTACCACGCTGCAGCAGAGCTTGACCCAGCTGATCACCTCCATCGTCACCATTGTGGGAATTTTGATCATGATGATCTCTATCAGTCCTGTTATGACGGTCATCGCTCTGATTACACTTCCTGCCTGCGCCGTATTGACGGTGATGATCGCAAAAAAATCCCAGAAATATTTTGCAAACCAGCAGAAATCTCTGGGAGAGCTCAACGGCCATGTGGAGGAGATGTATACCGGTCACAAGATCGTCAAGGTATTCGGTCATGAGAAGGAGTCCATCGCACAGTTCCAAAAGGTGAACGAAGAGCTTTACCATGCCGGCTGGAAAGCCCAGTTCATGTCGGGAATCATCATGCCGGCGCTGAACTTTGTCAACAACCTGGGGTATGTGTTCATCTGCATCATCGGGGGTCTGCTGGTGGCGAAAAAGGCCATCGACGTGGGAGACATCCAGGCGTTTGTACAATATATGAGAAGCTTTACCCAGCCTATCGTTCAGACCGCCAACATTGCCAACGTAATACAGGGAACCATCGCAAGCGCGGAGCGGGTATTTGAAGTTCTGGACGAAGAAGAACAGCTCCCCGACGATCCGGCTGCGGCAGCGATCCGTAAAGAAGACATAGAAGGCGAGGTCCGCTTTGAACAGGTAAGCTTCCGCTACAAAGAAGATGTTCCTCTGATCGAAGATATGAATATTCAGGTAAAACCGGGACAGATGGTGGCTATCGTAGGGCCGACGGGCGCCGGAAAGACGACCCTCGTCAATCTGCTGCTCCGCTTCTATGAGCTTTCCGGCGGAAGGATCACCATCGACGGCATCGACATCACGAAAATGACCCGGGGTGATTTGAGAAGCCTGTTCGGTATGGTTCTTCAGGATACGTGGCTGTATAAGGGGACGATTATGGAAAATATCGGCTACGGTCTTGAAAATGCGGATCAAAAGAAAGTGATCGAGGCTGCGAAGGCGGCCCATGCCGATCATTTTATCCGCTCTTTGCCTCAGGGGTATGATACAATATTAAATGAAGAAGCTTCCAACATTTCGCAGGGTCAAAAGCAGCTCCTGACCATAGCGAGAGCGCTGCTTGCAGATCCGCCGATCCTGATTCTCGATGAAGCGACGTCAAGCGTCGATACGCGAACGGAAGCCTTGATCCAAAAAGCCATGGCCGAGCTGATGAAAGGGCGTACCAGCTTTGTCATCGCCCATCGCCTTTCTACGATTAAAGATGCCGATCTGATTCTGGTAATGAAGAACGGCACGGTGATCGAACAGGGAAACCATGAAGAGCTGATTCGGCAAAAAGGGTTCTACGAAGAACTGTATAACAGTCAATTTACCAGAAATCAGGAAGCACAGGAGGAGGAAAATGAGTAAGGAATTGATCCGGTCTGTAAGTGAGTCGATGCTCAGGCTGCGGTTTTTGGCGGCGGCCCATCTGATGAAGCCTATGAG
>CAMJRV010000405.1 GCA_946408315.1 uncultured Bacillota bacterium
AGCTCATGTGTTTTTGTATAAGCATCTGCGGGAGACGTTCCGCCAGAACCGCTTTGGATTTTTCAGCATGTACACCGTCATCGCAACAGTCGCAATCCTTGCTCTGTCCTTTTTCCTAAGAGGCAAAATGGATATCATAACGGTGCTTCAGGTACTTATGTGGATACAGGTCTTCATGATCGGCACCGGACGGGGGCTGCTCGAAACCTACTCCCACTATATCTACATGATTCCCGTTTCTCCTTTCACAAAGCTGCTCTGGAGCAATATGGAGCTGATGCTTCGGTCGTTTATCGAAAGCCTGCTGTTTTTTGCTGTCCCGGGCCTTGTACTGGGCAGCAACCCTCTGGTTATTCTGGGCTGCATCGCGGTATACACTTTCTTTTCCTTGATGCTGCTGGGGATCAACTACCTGTTTATGCGTTGGGTTGGAGCCAATCTTTCCCAGGGAATCTTATTGATGATTTATTTCTTCGCCGTTCTGATCTTTCTCGCACCGGGACTTTCGGCCGCACTCTTTGTCGGCTTTACTGTAGGGGGATTCGTTGGCACGCTGGCTGCTTTGGGAATCCTGTTCGCGTGGGAACTGATCGTAGCCCTCGCGTGTTTTGCGCTCTCGAAAAACGTATTGCACAACTGCGATATGTCCAGCGTCAGACCAAAATAATTTGATTCAAAATGCGGCGTATGCTAATATATTCTCGGAGCATTTCACATCGGAAGGATATGCTTTGGAATCACTTTAAAAATTTTGAAATGATAGGGCTTAATGATGATGAGTGTTTTAACAGTTACGACGCTTGGTGACTTCCATGTTTCACGAGACGGAAAGCCGATAATTTTTCAGTATAAAAAGGTAGAAGCGCTGTTTCTTTATTTGAGTGTTAAGAACTATGCCACCAGAGATGAGCTGTCGAATCTCCTATGGATGGAGAAAGATGAGATCACTGCCAAAAAGAATCTGAGAAATGCCATATATAAGTTGAAAGAATGCTTTGATGGGATCGATGACCTGCTTCGTGTCAGCAAGACCGTAATCGAACTGAATTCCGGCGTTGTGATGACGGATATGGATCATTTTTTAAAGGACGAATCGGAAATCGATTGCTACCGGGGCAGCTTCCTGCAAAACTATTCCATTAAGGATGCTGATAATTTTGAATCCTGGATGCTGGAACAACGCGATTCTCTGAGAACTATCTATCTGAAAAGATTGAATCGGCTTGCTGAAATTGCAAAGCACGAAAACAATCTGGACGCGATGGAAAAATACTGCAAGCTGATTGTAAAAAATGATGAATTTGACGAAAATGCTTACCGGAATCTCCTCTATTGCTATAAGCTTCAGGGGAAATACAACAACGGGCTGGAGCTGTACGACAGACTGTCCGAAGTCCTGGAAAAGGAGCTGTCCATTACCCCTGAACTGGAAACGGAGAAGGTGTTTTCGGAGTTTCTAAAGGACATGCACCTCCGCCATAAGGATGAAAATAAAAAAGGCTTCTTCTATGGAAGAAAAAAAGAGCTGCTCCTAATCGACGACAATTGCAAAAAATTTCTCGGCGGCATCGGCGATGCGAAATCCGTACTGATTAAAGGAGAACTGGGGATCGGAAAAACCTGGCTCAAGAATAAACTGATCCAGAGCTTTGACGGTACGGATGTTTATGTATTTGAAAATAGCTGCTATCAGTTTGAAAAGGAACACAGATTAAAGACGTGGAAGGATATTACCTTTGATCTGCTTCGGATCGCAAAACAGGATCGTATCAGAATTCCTTCCAGCATCTATCAGTTCGTCAGGTTTCACAGCGAACCGGGAGCGGATGGAAACGGCGATCATTTACGGGATGTAAGACTGGAAGATTCTATCGGTTTGATGAACCGCGATAATTTTGAATATCTGATCGTCACGCTGCTCAACACCATTTCCGCGGAGAAAAAGATCGTAATATCCTTTGAGGATATTCACTGGATGGACGTTGACAGCATCTCGATTCTCATCAGCATTTTATCCCGGATTGATCCGCAAAGGATCATGTTCGTATTCACGTTCAGAAATGAAGTCATTCACAGCTTGGAAAACTTCTATATCTTCGTAAAAAATTCGAAGAAGATCGAATCCATTGAGCTTTCCCGATATACGAAAAATGAAGTCGAGGGCTTTATTCAGAAGGCCCGTCCAAACGCTGCCGTATCAAAAGAAATTCTCGACAGGATCTATGCGGAAACAGAGGGGAACACCTTTTTCCTGGCCGAATATATGAACGCTTTGAACTCCAAAAAAGACATCAACATCATGACGGCGAAGATGCAGGACATTATAGAGAGTAAGTTTTTGGATATGTCTAAGGAAGAAAAAAAGATTTCCGAAATCACCTCGCTGTTTGACAACGGCGCGCCGCTCTTCATCTTCACAGAATTGCTGCAAAAAGACGAGCTTGAAATTTTAGATCTGATAGAAAACCTTGAAAACAGATATATTTTGGAGGAAACCAACAGTGATAATTCCTCGAGTGTCCAATTCACCCATAGAAAGCTGCGCGAGTTCCAATATATGAATCTGACTCACGTCAGAAAGAATGTTTTGCACAATAAAGTGGCCCGGTTTCTGGAAAGCAGGCTGGGGGACGATTCCAGGAATCTCGACGTATATTATCAAATCGCATATCATTTTGAAAATGCAAATAATACTGTAGACTTCCTCCGATATAAAATAAAAATATTAAACGTCAATTTGGACTTTAGCCATGAAAGGTTTCCTGTCCTCCGTTTTGACAGCAAATTTTATAACCAGTTCGACTTTGATGATAAGAGAATCAAGAAGAAAATCCATGAGCTGGAGGAAATTTTAGAGAAAATCAAAGCTACCGGTGAAGAAACCCTGGACGTACTGAACCTCGAAATGTCGGTTTTCCACATTAAGGGAAGATACATGATCCGGCGGGGAGCCTATGAAGAAGGGCTGAAATGTATCAGGGCCATGATGGAAATCGCCCAAGATGTCATGAGCAGGGATTTCATCATAGAAGGCTGCAAGCAGACCATATTGTATTGCATACAGACCAATTGCACCGACATGATGATGAAATATATCAATTACGGATATGAGCTGGCGAGGGAGCAGAATTCTTCTGTAAATATCGGTGTGTTTAAACGATATGAAGCGGTATATCACACCATGGCGGGAGATCCTTTGACGGCGGAAGGTCTGATTAAAGAATGCCTTGATCTGTTCAGCCAACCGAAAAGGAGTTCCAATCAGTACGTCTTGCACACGGCCGCATGCTATGACGAGATGGGCGGAATCAAGAAGATCAGAGGGGAGCTGCCGGAAGCCTTAAGCTGTTACGAGAAAGCGATCGCCCTCTGCGAGCAGAGAAATGTGTGGATCAGCATTTCCTTGTTCTATACCCATGCCGGAGAAATCGCATACTGGCTCGGCAAGTATGACCTTGCAAGGGAATATTTTGAAAAAGCCCTGGACGTTTATAACCGGATAAAATACAATGCAGGGCAGCCGATTGCCGAAGCCTATATGGCCTTGATCTTGCTGAGAGAGGGGAACTATAAATCGGCGCTGCGATATTTGCTGAAGGCGGACAAAAATGCAAATATTTTAAAGATTTCAAAAGAGCTGGGCACCGTCCTGCGG
>CAMJRV010000406.1 GCA_946408315.1 uncultured Bacillota bacterium
GTCCAGACAAATCTCGAGGTTGACTCCCTCCTTTTTGCCCAGTACGATGCCCACGCCCAGTCCGTACGCCATCGGTCCCGGAACGAAGGGGTATTCCTTGATTTTGGCCACCTTATCTGCGACATTGCAATCCAGCCCGATGTTGAACATGTTGATGCAATACCGGACGACCGGGTCCGGATCGGAATCAAAAATAGAATCGAGATCATAAGAGATCAATCCGGTCAGGGGATTGGGAACGATCGCCTCATAGCGGATGAGGTCAACGGGCCTTCCTTCTCCGAGTATCTGCGCTTCGATATCTTCAAAGTATTTCAATTCGCCGAAAGAACGGGGAAAATCGTTGCCTGTTCCGGCAGGAATCATGGCAATTTCAACGCGATCGTATCCGTATGCTCCGTTGGCAACCTCGTTGAGGGTTCCGTCTCCGCCGACAGCATAAAACCGCAGAGTATCTTCGACCTCCGTACCGGCGTCTCCGCTTCCGGCTACTCCCGCACTGCTCTCGGCCTCACCTGCTCCGGGTGCGTTTGCCTCGCAACGGGTTTTTACAAAATGCTGGGCGTCTCCGGGCGCTATGGTTCTATGGATTTCGTAGTCAACGCCCAGTCGTTTCGCCGTCTCAATAATCTTAGGCAGAAAGGTTCTGCCTGCCCTTCCTTTTCCGGCCGCCGGATTCAAGATGAAAATATGCTTCATTATTTGCTCCTGTTTGAAGATGACGGTTCGCGCCGGAGGCACGGCCGCTGATTATTTTGTCTTCATTCTACCATAACCGGACAGGCACGTAAAATGTTTCTTTGACCGGTGAAGAATGATTATTTTTCCAACGGTTCGGGATGATTATTTCCAGCGCCTCTTTTAAAATACCTTATTTTGGGTTATAATATATTTACCCTCCATTGACAAAGTACAACACGCCTGGGCAGCGAAATCTGAGTGCTAACTGCGTTCTCGTCCTCGCGTTACATCCAGTAGCACGTCGTCCTGCGGCCTTGTTATCCCTCAAATTTCATCTGCCCAGGCCCTTCCATATGTAATAGGGTTTGCAGACGGCAAATTAGTTCGATAACAAGGAAGATGCTTGAAACATAGCGGTTCCTATGTTGATAAGCGGCTGACACAGTCAGCGGGCTAATTTGCCTTTGCAAACCGCGTTGTACCTTGTCAATGGAGGGTATATACTGACGAATTACTTAAAGGAGATTGTATTATGGATTCGAGAATAAAAAAACTGGCGGATGTTCTTGTTCACTATTCCTGCGATGTTCAGAAGGGTGAAAAGGTACTGATTTCATATGAAGGCGAAAGCACAAAGCCTCTTGCCAAGCAGCTTATCAAGGAAGTATATGCCAGCGGAGGCCTTCCTTACGTTGAGATCAGGGACTCTTCCCTCACGAGAGAAGTTCTGCTCAATTGCAGCGAAGATCAGCTTGCCTTCATGAACGAATATCAGCTCAACCAGATGAAAGGTATGGCTGCATACATTGCAATTCGCGCCAGCGACAATACATCCGAGCTCTCCGATGTTCCCTCCTCAAAGATGAACATGTACAACAAGGCGCTTCGGCCGGTGCTCGATTACAGAGTAAACCATACAAAATGGGTTGTTTTAAGATATCCCAACAATGCCATGGCCCAACTGGCCAATATGAGCCTGGAGGCTTTTGAAAACTTCTATTATGACGTGTGCACCCTGGACTATAAAAAGATGTCTCAGGCGATGGATCCTCTCGTAGACCTGATGAACCGCACCGATAAGGTCAGACTTACCGGAAAAGGTACCGATCTGACCTTCTCCATCAAAGGCATCGGCGCGATCAAATGCGACGGCGAACGCAATATTCCCGACGGAGAGGTCTATACCGCGCCGGTCAGGGATTCCATGAACGGGATCATATCCTATAACACACCGTCTGAGGAGCACGGCTTTACCTTCGATAATATCGTCTTTGAAATCAAGGATGGAAAGATCGTCAAGGCGACCTCAAACGACGATGAGAGAATCAACGAACTGCTCAATACCGATGAAAACGCCCGTTATTTCGGCGAATTCGCCATCGGCGTCAACCCGTACATCCTGCACCCGATGAAGGACACCCTTTTCGATGAAAAGATTGCGGGAAGCATCCATCTGACGCCGGGAGCGGCTTACGAAGATGCGTTCAACGGCAACAAATCCGCGATCCACTGGGATCTCGTCTTCATCCAGAGACCGGAATACGGCGGCGGAGAAATCTGGTTCGACGACGTCCTCGTCAGAAAAGACGGACTCTTCGTATTGCCGGAACTTCAGGGACTGAATCCTGAAAACTTAAAATAACGAAAATATAAAAAAATCACCGGAATCGCCTTGAGGGTATTACACCATCAGAAGCGAACGGTGATTTTTTTATAAAGAGCTGTGCCTTTTATACCGACACAGCTCTGAAAAGTCAGGCAATCTGTCTATATCTTATCATCCCGTTTTCATATTCGATCTGATAAACGCCCCTCGCTATGATCTGGCTCTGGTCCAATATGTCCATGGCAGTGTGGATGGAGTTGGTCTTCAGATGTACGGCATACCCGCAGGTCTTTAAAACGTTGGGCGGTATTCTTTTCACGGTTGATTCAATCCTGTTCTCCTGCAGCTTTTCCTGTGCATAAACGGCCCTGTAAAAGGAAGAAAAAGCTATCACGTATTCGTTCATTATTTTACCCCCTTGGGCGGCTGGCGCCGCTTAGTTCTAAGTCAAGGTTTTTATCATTCTCATATAAATCTGCATCAGGCTGGCTTTCTTCACGTTTTCCTCGGCCACAACAGGATATCTTGCGATCTCCTGATCATCTTTATAGATCACCATCTCCCCGAGCTGATCTCCCATCGCGATGGGAGCGGAAATGACGTTCTCGAAAACAAGCTCTCCTTTTACGGTATCCTTCTCACCCTTTTTTACCAGGATGTTGATATTTTCCGGTGCTACCGCGTTGACCAGGTTGGGATTTCCCTTTTCAATGACGACCATTCCCATCGGCTCACCCTTTTCCGCAAGCTTTACAGAGTCATAGTTGGCAAATCCATAATCCAGCAGCTTCGAGGCCTCGGCGAACCGGATCTTTGACGTGGGGCTGCCCATAATGACGGCGATTAAGGTCAGATCCCCTTTTTGTGCCGAGGCGGACAGGCAGTAGCCGGCCTCCTGAGTAAAGCCGGTCTTGATTCCATTTGCGCCCGGATAGGTCTTAATCATTCGATTCGTATTGGTAAGCCCAAGTTCCGTCTGCTTTTTCCCGGGGAGTCCTACCGTTATATTTGTCATCCAGATATTGAACCAATCCTGAATCTTCTGATGCTTTAACAGCTCTTTTGACATTAACGCTATATCATATGCACTGGAATAGTGATTCGCTACCGGGAGACCGTTCGTATTCACGAAATTCGTATCCTTCATGCCGAGCTCCCTGGCCCTCTTATTCATATTTTCCACGAATATGTCCACCGTACCCGAATGATATTCCGCAGCGGCGACACAGGCGTCATTGGCGCTGGCCACAGCGATACCCGTCATCAAGAGTTCCAGCTTCTGCTGCTCTCCCGGCTCCATATACATCTGGCTTCCGCCCATGCTTGCCGCCTTTTCACTGATCGTGACCTTATCTTCCAGGCTCAT
>CAMJRV010000407.1 GCA_946408315.1 uncultured Bacillota bacterium
CCCTTCAACCAGTGAAAAATCCTCCCCCTCCGCTCCGGTTGCGATGAACACGGCGTCAAACTCGATCTCGTCCAGCGAAGTTATCTCTGTGTTGAGCTGGAAGGACACGCGCGCATTTTGAAGCTGAAGCTCGATTTCCGGCAGAAAAATCCCGGGCTCTAAAAGGCCCCAAAGCCTGCCTCCTATTTTGTCCGATTTTTCATATACTGTTACATCATAGCTTTTTGCGCCCAGCTTTTGCGCGCAGGTCAGACCGCACAGTCCTGCGCCAATGATTGCAACTTTCTTGTTTCTCGGCGGCAGATTAAACTTCTTCGGTTCTTTTTTTTCCGTAAACTCAATGCATGCTTTTTCGAGCAGGGATAAGGAAATGCCGGAATCAAGATTCTTTCTGACACAGTCTCCCCTGCACGGCTCAGAACACAGCCGGCTCACAATCTCCGGAAAAACCGACTGGTCCTGAAAATGCCTGTACGCAAGGGTAAAATTGCCTTCCTGAATATGACGGATGAATTTTGGCACATCGAAATGAAACGGACAGGCACAAGTGCAGGCCGGCTTTGTTCCATAAATACACTCTTTTGCAAAGTATTCCGCTTCGCTTCTGGCGATCGATTCATCCATCTTCTCACATCCATTGTCGTAATTATTTATTCGGTGGTCTCACTGTCCCAGTATCTCGGGTTCTTTTCAATATAGTCCATATCTTCATAAAGATCCGGACCCAGATAATATTTTTCAGGCTTATATTCTTTGCCCTGCTGCTTCGCTTCCATGAGAGCCTTCACCTTCCCCGGCGTAGCTGGGACGTCATATACCCGAACTCCCACTGCACTGTTGATTGCGTTCAGGATCGCCACATGTCCGGAGCACTGGAATGCCTCGGCACACCCGGCGGAACCATGGGGTCCGTGTTCCCGGTAAGTCTCGTTCCAGATCAATTCAATATCATCCGGCATATCTGCGATTTCCGTGATTCCGGCCCCAACCATCGTCGAGTGCTTCTGCATATCGCTGAAATCTGTTTTGAGGGCAAATCCCAGGGAATGGCAGAGGCCGCCATAAGCCTGCCCTTCTACGCCCAAAACATTTCCAATTACGCCGACGTCTCCGACCAGAGTCAGCTTATCCACCTTCGTCGCGCCGGTTTCGGTATCAACCTCTACTTCCGCCATGAAAATCGTATACATGACCTCTGGCCATGGATCGCCTTCCCCTCTGTTGACATCGTTATTGTCCAGACCCGGCCGGGATGTGCCGGCTCCCTGATATCTGGTGGGAATCCCTTCCGCCACCATTTCGTCATACGTGCGGTACGTTCCGTCCTCTTTCCGCATTGCATCCATCAGCTTTTTTGCGGCGTCCAGCGTGGCAAGCCCCGTAAAGTAATGTAGTCTGCTTGCGGCGGCGATTCCCGTATCCGGGCAGGTCTTCGTATCGTTCATGACCGTCTTGATCTTTTCAAGTGGAACATTCATCGGGCGCAGCGCTTCATAGGTGTGAAGCAGCACTCCGGATTCCGCGCACTGTCCCTGATCCTCCCATGTGTTATAGTTGATAAAAGTTCCGTCTGCGCACAGTTCGAGGTCGACATAGCCGACATCAATCGGATCGCCTGTGTTAAATCCGCCCATCGAGATACCGACGCCCCGTTTCTTTTTCGGGGTACTCTCGGCGGCTGCTCTAGCCTTTGCCGCTTCATATTTCGGCCGCAGCATATCCATCATTTTCTCTACCGGATATTCCTTATACGGACGGCTCGTACAGGAAAGGTCCCCCGGCCGGACGATATTTTTATATCGGAAATCGAAGGGGTCCATGCCGAGTTTTTCCGCCATCATATCGACGATCGATTCCGATGCGACAAACGCCTGAACACAGGCAAAGGAACGGTAAGTTGTTCCGTAGCTGGTATTGGAAAAGGCGCTTTTCGCCAGACCCATGATATTTGGCACGTTATACGGAAAACCAATATAGAATATGGCCTTCATGAGAAGCGAGTCGGTAAACTGGGTGTAACCTCCCACCTCATACAAGATGTCGAATTCAATTCCTTGGATCTTTCCGTCGTTATCAGCTGCAAGTTTGATATTGGAATAGGATGGCGTACGCTTTCCCGTAAACCACTGATGCTCCGGGTAAGAGAATGTCAATGTGACAGGCTTTTCAAGGGCCATAGCGCACACGGCAACCAAACTGGCCGACGGCGGAGATACTGCGTAGCCGAAGCTTCCTCCGGTTTCATTTTCAACGAGCCGTATTTTTTCTTCCGGCAAGCCGATTGCCGCGGCGATCATATCTCTTGTCCCGTAGAGCCATTGGCTCTTGCTATGAACCGTAAGGATGCCATCGTCACTCCAGTAAGCCTGGGCAACATCCGGCTCGATGGGAAGGTGCGGTTCTCTTGTCGTATGGAAGCTTCCTTCCACGACATGAGCCGTTTCGGGAAATACTTCTCTGGTGTCTGCACCCTTTCTTACCGGCCAGCGCATGAACAGATTCGGCTCTCCCGCATGAATCGAAATAGAATCGGGAAGCACCGCTTCTATGGCGTTGTTATATTCGGGTAACAGCTCTAAATTGATCTTGACCAGCTTTGCCGCTTCCCTGGCATGCTCGCGCGTATCCGCTGCAACGACAGCCACAATATCGCCGTACCGATTGATCTTTTCATCACAGATAACCGGCCATTCCAGCCCGGACGCCTCGCTGCGGGGATGGCTGATCGGGAGCGCATGGCGGTTTGTGCCTTTGATGTCCTTTGCCGTCACAACTTTAATCACCCCAGGGACCTTCATAGCTTCGGAATCATCAATCCCGAGAATTTTCGCATGAGCGACCTTGGTGATAACCGGAGCTAAATGGAGTGTGTCTTCCGGCATCAACAGACCCATATCGTCTCCAAAGTTCGCAAGACCTGTCACCCTTGAAATACCGCTTTCCCGGCGCGGGAATCTCGTTCCGTACGCCTTTCCGTCCTCAGGAATTTTATACGTGATATCGTCCATGGTCCACTCGCCGCGGACCACCTTGGCCGCAGCCATGACCGCATCCACAATCGGTTTATATCCTGTGCAGCGACATAAATTTCTGTGCTTTTGGAACCAATCCCGGACTTCTTCTCTTGTGGGAGAAGGATTTTCATCCAGCAGACCCTTCGCGGAAACGATAAAGCCCGGATTGCAAAATCCGCACTGGACCGCCCCATAGGTTATAAACGCAAGCTGCAATGGATGCAGGCTTTCCGGAGTTCCGATTCCTTCTATGGTGACAACTGTTGAATTATCAGGGACGCTCTTCATTTTTTTCACACAGGATCGAATGACATTTCCGTTCAAAATGACCGAACACGCTCCGCACTGGCCTGCATTGCACCCGACTTTCGTGCCGGTGAGACCCATTCTCCGCAGCACAGTCGCAAGCGTGTCCTTATTCGTATCACATATGATCATTCTGTTCGCGCCGTTGATATTCAAATACATTTTATCCAGACCCATAACAAACTCCTTTTCTAAACTATTCGTGCCGGGCAAAAGACATTTTAGCCCTGTTTTATACTAGTATATTAGTATGAAACTTAAATGTCAATATGCACAATATCCTGCCGCAATGAAAAGTTGAGGTTGTTAAATGAAA
>CAMJRV010000408.1 GCA_946408315.1 uncultured Bacillota bacterium
ACCCAACAAAATATTGATGTTGTTTTCACCGTTCATGACGGAATGCAGACTGTGGAGGCGGTTTTCCGAGAAAAACCGGATGTGCTGATCCTGGATATGATCATGCCTTATCTGGACGGTCTTGGAGTTTTAGAGAAGATAAACGGTATGGAGCTTGAGAGTTCACCCAAGATCATCATGCTGTCGGCAGTCGGTCAGGAATCGATTACGCAAAAGGCGATCAATCTCGGGGCAGAATATTATGTCGTAAAACCGTTTGATTTGAATATTCTCTCAAAAAGAATCTATCAGCTCTCCGGTCATGACCAGGTCATCAGTCAGTCCAATAGGGGGAATGCGTCAAGATCCATCATCAACACGGATGAATCAAAGAAAAACGATATCGAAATCGATATCACCAACATCATCCATGAAGTCGGAGTTCCCGCCCACATCAAAGGATATCAGTATCTGAGACATGCGATCACCATGGTGGTCGAGGACATGGACCTTCTCAGCGCCGTGACGAAAGAACTCTATCCGGCCATCGCAAAAAAGAACAATACGACTCCCAGCAGGGTGGAAAGAGCGATTCGTCATGCGATTGAAGTCGCCTGGAATCGAGGAAAGATAGAAACCCTGAACAACCTGTTCGGCTATACGGTACATAATGATAAAGGGAAGCCCACAAACAGTGAGTTTATCGCCATTATTGCCGACAAGCTGAGACTGGAGCGAAAGGTAAGTTGATTTCAGAAGCGTAATATAGTAAAATGAAGTGACAGGAAACAGCATTTTACCGCAGCAGTACAGTCTGCTGCGACAATTATTACAAACAGATAGGAATCAACATGTTAACAAAGGAAAAAATCGATCGAATCAATGAGCTTGCAAGAAAGTCCAAGGCGGAGTGTCTTACTCCGGAGGAAAAAGAGGAGCAGGCCGAGCTGAGAAAAGAATATCTGGCAAAATTCCGCGAACACTTTAAAGGACATCTGGAATCGATCCGGTTTGTCGACGACGACGCGGACGCCTGTGTCGAAAAAGGAAAACAAAAAAACTAAAAAACAAGCGATTAAGCAGCGTGATAAAACAATTTTCACGCTGCTTTTTTATTACAATAGAAAATGCGGAGCCTGACCGGTTGCAGCCAGACCGGCAGGTTTCAGGATGAGAGCGAGGTGGACAAACTTGAGAAAATACTATAAACTTTATATGGTTCCTGCAATAATCATCATTATTGCAGGTTTTTTTTCCGGCTTCAGCGAGCAGTCCTATGAACAGATTGCCGAAAACCTTCTGAAGGAACGGACTCAAATCCTACAGGCTGCGTACAGCGGCAGCATGGAGATCAAACAGGCGGAAAGCCGCCTGAGCAAGATTGAGACGTATCCCTTGCTGTCCGAGGACGTCGGAAATCTGCGGGATCTTCCCGCCACAGAGTTTGATGTCGTAAAATCGATGGAATTTATCGAGACAACCCAGGAAAGGAAAATGCTCCAATACGTTTCCCTGACGGTAACGATCCGCTGGTACATGAGTGGACTGGAATCAGACTATGTCAGCGACTACGATTATTCTGTCATTTTGAAAACGACGCGAGACGGATATGTGCTTTCCGAATTCAATCCGAAGCAATAATACAGCTTTCCCACGGAATTACTAGGATATTTTATCGACAATGCAAAAATAACTGTTTATCTTTCAGAAATACTTGGTATAATAGAGTAGGAAACGTAGCACAAAAGCTGAAAGGAGAGCATTGTCATGCGTCAGGTATATTTAGACTATTCAGCAACCACTCCCGTCAAACAAGAAGTTTTGGAAGAGATGCTGCCTTATTTCACCGAGAAATTCGGCAATCCGTCCAGCTTATATGGTATAGGGCTCAGTGCAAAGTCGGATCTCAGTCTGGCAAGAGCAAAGGTTGCCAAATTAATGGGCGCCGATGAGCGTGAGATATATTTTACATCCTGTGGAACGGAAGCTGACAACTGGGCTGTGATCGGAGCGGCCCGTGCAAAAAAAGCCAAGGGAAATCATATCATCACATCGAATGTTGAGCATCACGCTTTGATGCATACCTGTGAGTACCTCGAAAAGGAAGGATTTGAAGTAACCTATCTGGAGGTCGACAGCAAAGGTCGGATCTCGCTGAAAGATCTGGAGAATGCGATTACAGATAAAACCATATTGATCAGCATCATGTTTGCCAATAATGAAATCGGAACGATCCAGCCAGTAAAGGAGATCGGCGAAATCGCAAAGAAGCATGGCGTCTGGTTCCATACGGACGCGGTTCAGGCCCTTGGCAACGTGCCGATCAACGTGAAGGAACTGGGAATCGACATGATGTCCGTGTCGGCGCATAAGATATATGGCCCAAAGGGAGTAGGGGCGTTATATATCAGAAAAGGCGTCGTGATCCCCAGTTTTATCCATGGAGGCGCGCAGGAAAATAAGAGAAGGGCGGGCACCGAGAATTTGGCGGGAATCGTAGGCTTCGGGAAAGCCGCTGAGCTGGCGGAAGAAAAACTCGAGGAACATATTAAGAGAGTTTCCGGATTGAGAGACTATTTTGCCGAACAGGTCCTTGCGAGAATCCCTGATGTTGAGATCAACGGAAGCATGGAATACAGACTTCCGGGCAACATCAATTTCATATTCAATTATATCGAGGGAGAGTCCCTTCTGCTTTTGATGGATGCAAAGGGTATCTATGCATCGACCGGGTCTGCTTGCTCCTCTGCAAGTCTGACTCCTTCTCATGTGCTGAAGGCTTTGAACCTGCCTTATGAAAAGATGCACAGTTCGATCCGGTTCTCCATAGGAGATTTTACGACCCGGGAAGATCTGGATTATACAATAGAAGAGCTCGTTAAAATCGTGGAAAGGCTGAGAGCGATCTCACCGCTTAACAGGCAGACAATGAAAGGTTAAGGGTAATAGATATGGGAATGTACAATGAAAAAGTAATGGAGCATTTTATGCATCCGCACAATGCCGGAGATCTGGAAAATCCCGATGCGGTAGGCAATCACGGAAGCCCTGTCTGCGGCGATATGATGGAAATCTCCATCAAGGTTAAGGATAATATCATCACCGACGCCAAATTTAAAACCTTTGGCTGCGGTTCTGCAATCGCCTCCTCCAGCGTGGCGACGGATATGATTATCGGAAAAACTCTGGAAGAAGCCCTCTCTTATACGAATAAGACGTTTATTGACGAGCTGGGCGGCCTCCCCGGACCGAAAATCCATTGCTCCGTGCTGGCAGAAGAGGCTGTGAAGAATGCCATCTGGAACTATGCACAGAAGCACGGTCTGGAGCTGGAAGGTCTGAAAGGGTATGATCCGAATAAAGAATTCGGTCACGACGACCATGATTTAGAAGAAGAGTAAAAAATATAGCGGCTGCATTTCGCAGCCGCTTTTTTATGACCAGAACATGTTTTATAACTATAACATGTGTTTATTGCTAGAACATGATAATTGCCCGTACGGGACATACAGGAGCGCAATAGCCGCAGGTCAGGCAAATGGTGTGATCCACCTCGGCCAGGCCGGAACCGTTTCTGAAAATCGCATGATTGGGGCAGCGCTTGATGCAGTCTCCGCAGCCCTCGCAGTCTCCCTGGTCG
>CAMJRV010000409.1 GCA_946408315.1 uncultured Bacillota bacterium
CATATCCATAGTTACACCTCTTCCATCTGGTTTTGTGCTGATAATCATGCTAAACAGTCGATTTTCAAAACTATAATTCGATGATATTATAATGAAGAACTGTTTTCAAGCATTAATCCAGATCAAGGAGGCCGATACCGTGAAAAAAGCGTATTTCAAATATATCTCAGCGTTATTGCTATTTGGTTCCAATGGCGTCGTTGTAAGCCATATTGCCCTCATAAGCTATCAGATTGTATTTCTGCGGACCGTAATTGGAAGCCTGTTGCTATTGGCGATTTTTCTGCTTTCAAAGGGGAAATTCACATTTTGGCAGCACAAACGGCAGTTCGCGTTTCTAGTCATATCCGGTGTTGCAATGGGTTCAAGCGGGTTATTTCTTTATGAAGCATTCAACCTGATTGGTGTCGGCATCGCATCACTGGCATATTATTGCGGCCCTGTCATCGTGATGGCGCTGTCACCGGTCCTGTTCCAGGAAAGGCTGACATATCCGAAAGTCATTGGGTTCCTGGTCGTGCTGTTCGGAATATTACTCGTCAATGGACAGGCGTTTCAGGAAGGTAAGACTGCTTGGGGGTTGTTCTGCGGCGGAATGAGTGCGGTCATGTATGCTGTGATGGTCATCTTTAACAAGAAATCAAAAGACATCACAGGAATGGAGAATTCAACGCTGCAGCTTATCATCAGCTTTCTTCCCGTTGTAGTTTTTTGCGTGGCCAAACAGAGTATTTTTATTCAGATTCCCAGCGGAGCCTGGATTTGGATTCTTATTCTTGGCGTACTCAATACCGGAATCGGCTGTTATTTGTATTTTTCCTCCATTGGAAAGCTTCCGGTGCAGACCGTTTCAATCTGCGGTTATCTTGAGCCGTTGACCGCTGTCGTATCATCAGCAATCTTTCTGCATGAAAAAATGAACACGCTTCAAGTGTGTGGCGCTATCATGATTATCGGCGGAGCGGTCATAGGCGAATGTTTTATGAATAGGAAATCCATTCCCTCAGATACTGCCGCAGGACTGCAGCATGATTGATGGAATCGCTCTTTGCACCGTACAGAAGCGTCACTCTCCCGGTCCCGTTCAGCGCAAACAATTTCCGGATCGCAGCCTGTTTCTGAGGATCGTTGTCCAGTTCCAGCCGGTACCGGCTGGCAAACTCATCAAATTTCTCGCTTTCATGTCCGAACCAGGTGCGAAGCTGGGGACTGGGAGCGATCTCTTTCAGCCATTCATCCAGCTTCGCCGCTTCCTTTGTGACGCCTCTCGGCCACAGGCGGTCTACCAATATGCGTTTGCCGTCGTCTTCGCCCGCAGGCTCATAGATCCGTTTGATTTCAAAGCTCATATCATTGCACTCCTTTATACCACCGTTTACAGCAACGTTTCGATCCTCGCTTATACCAGGGTCAGGATCAGCTGGCCGGTCTTCACCTGCTGGCCTTCCTTCACATGGATGGTTTCTACTTTGCCGGTCTTTGAAGCGATCACGTTGGTTTCCATCTTCATCGCCTCGATGACTGCAAGGCTCTGACCTGCGCTGACCGTGTCGTTTTCCTTTACCAGCAGCTTCAGAATATGGCCGGGGATGCTGGCGCCGATCTCGGAATCCAGCGCGGGGTCCGCCATCTTCACGCCGGACTCCTCCGTCTGTTCCATTTTGGCCGCCGCCGTCTTATCCTTGATTTTGACTTCTCTTCGATTTCCGTTCACTTCAAATTCAAGGGTGCGGAAGCCCTCCGCGTCGAGCTTGCCCATTCGGATATATTCTACAACGAGGACGCGGCCCTCTGCAACTTCGATTTCACTCGTTTCCCCCTCGGCAAGGCCGTGGAAGAAGACGTCGCTGCCCATTCTGCTCACATCGCCGTTTTCGAGATAATACTTGATATAGCTCTCAAATACGTCGGGATACAGGGCGTAGCTGACCTTATCCCGGTTGGTCGGTTCAAATCCGTATTTTTCCTTCAGATAGCCGCCGTGAGCCGTAAGGTCCTCCGGGGGAAGCAGTTCCCCGGGCCGGACGGTGATCGGTTCCACGTCCTTTAAGACCAGTTTTTGCAGGTCTTTGGGGAAGCCCCATTCCGGCTGACCCATCATGCCCTGGAAGTAGGAGACGACGGAATCGGGGAATGCCATATTCCGGGCTTTCTCATAGATATTTTCCGGCGTCAGGTCGTTTTTCACCATGAAGATCGCCATGTCTCCGACCATTTTGGAGGAGGGCGTCACCTTGACGATATCGCCCACCATGTCGTTGACCGTCTTGTACATCTCCTTTACGTCGTTAAAGCGGTGGCCCAGACCGAAGCTCTCCACCTGTGGTTTCAGGTTGGAATACTGGCCGCCGGGAATTTCATAGCGGTAGATTTCCGCGCTTCCAAACTTTAAATCCGATTCAAACCGGGAGTAGACCGGCCGTACGGCTGCCCAGTAGTCGGAAAGCTTCTGGACTCCCTTATAGTCGATTCCCGTATCTCGCTCTGTGTTGCTCAGCGCGGCCACCAGGGAGTTTAACTCCGGCTGGCTGGTCAGGCCGGCCATGCTGTTCAGCGCCGCATCGACGATATCGGCTCCGGCGTCCGCGGCCATCAGCACCGTGGCTCCGCCGTTTCCTGTGGTGTCGTGGGTATGCAGGTGGATCGGAATGGAGATTTCATCCTTCAGCGCCCGGACGAGCTTTGCGGCGGCATAGGGCTTGAGAAGGGCGGACATGTCCTTGATCGCGAGGATGTGAGCCCCCATCCTTTCGATCTCCTTCGCCTTTTCCACATAGTACCGCAATGTGTATTTATCTCTTTTCTCGTCTAGAATATCTCCGGTGTAGCAGAGGGTGACCTCCGCAAGCTTTCCGCATTTCAGCACCTCGTCAAGGGACGCTTCGATCCCCTTGAGCCAGTTCAGGGAGTCGAAGATCCGAAAGACGTCGATTCCCGCCGAGGCGGACTCCCGCACAAATTCCCGGATCACGTTGTCCGGATAATTCTTGTAGCCCACGGCGTTGGCGCCCCGGAACAGCATTTGAAACAGGATGTTCGGGATTCGCTTCCGCAGCTCTTCCAGGCGGTCCCAGGGAGATTCATGGAGGAACCGGTAAGCGGTGTCGAAGGTGGCGCCGCCCCACATTTCCAGGGAGAACAGATCCTTTTCGTAGACGGAAGTCGCCCTGGCGATTTTAAAGATATCCCGGCTGCGCAGCCTGGTTGCCATCAGGGACTGCTGGGCGTCGCGCATCGTCGTGTCGGTGAACAGCAGCTTCTTTTGCTCCTTGATCCATCGCACCACGGCGTCAGGTCCGCCTTCGTCCAGAATCTGCTTTGTGCCCCGGAGATCTTGCGGCGCTTCCACCTGGGGAACGGTCGGAACGTCAAACTCCAGCTTATGTCCTTTTGTCTGATTTACGATGACGTCGCCGAGATAGTTCAGAACCCGGTGTTCCTCGTCGGTCCTGGCCACGATATCGAAAAGCTGGGGATTTTCAGCGATAAAGCCCGTATCGCATCTGCCCTGCAGGAATGTTTTATCATTCAGTACGTTGATGAGGAAGTCGATGTTCGTCTTGACGCCGGTGACCGTCGTTTCCTTGATGGACCGGATGGCCTTTCTCGCGG
>CAMJRV010000410.1 GCA_946408315.1 uncultured Bacillota bacterium
TCGTCTACTTTGACGCCTATGACAAGAAGTCCATCACCGAGGCGAGAGAGCTCATCGATGAGACCCAGAAATGGATGTTTGAAAAGGGACTCGGCGTCGACATGGGCCGCTGGAACGCCGATGCGAGAAGGCCGGATGCCTACGACTACACACAGGAAGAACACGATGAGATGTTCAAGAAACTTCCGCAGCCGCTGGTGCCGGAATATCAGTGGAAGGTGAGGGAAGCCTTCAATCCGAAACATCTTACCGGCAGCTATTACAGAACTAAGACGCCTGCGGAAAGGTCATATAGCAGGGAGCGATAGCAAGTCGGAGGCCGAAGGGCGTTGCGAAGCAAGCTGGACGCAAGTTCGGCGACGGCATAAATCTGAGCACTTTTTGCCGAAATATCCAGTATCATACCGCTTTTCTTACGCTCAACCCCTTTGTTTATAAGGGGTTGAGTTTTTATACGGCTATCCCAAAATCCTCTTGCCTCACGCCTTATTTTAAGGCATAATCAAACAGTGTAAAAAACGATGAGACGGCAGGAGAAAAGTATTTTGATAAAACGAATTTTAGCAATTTTAATCATTACGATCATAGGGGTTTCACCGATTCTGCTTTCCGTGATCTCCGACGCCCGGGAGCAGGACCGTCTTTCGCTGCATGCAGTGGCTGGGACGATGGATCTTTCGGCATGGGATATTCAGAAAGAACCAACCATAAGGCTGGATGGGGAATGGGAGTTTTACTGGAGTCAGCTTCTCGCCCCGGAGGATTTTCGGCCGGATGGCCCGAGAACTCCCGAGTTGACAGGATATATGAGAGTTCCGTCAATATGGAGCGGCAAAAAACTCAATGACACGGTGCTTCCCGCTTTTGGCTGTGCAACCTACCGGCTTGTATTAAAGAATATTCCGCACCACGGCGTGCTGGGGCTGAAAAAGGAAAATGTCCGCCTTTCAAGCAGGGTCTATGTCGATGGCCGTGAACTGTTTTCAGATGGGGCGCCTGCGCTTACGGAAGCGGAGTATGAATCGGGAAACAATCCTCAGTTGGGCTTCTATCATTGTGACAGGAGCGAATTGGAAATCATCGTGCAGGCTGCAAATTACGATTACATAAATGCCGGGATACCGGTGTCCTTTAAAATTGGCGAACAAAAAGCCATGCTGGATCAGCAGGAAAAAGGCAATCTGCTGGGCTTCAGCGTTCTGGTTATCTTATGGTCCATCGCGCTGCTGTATCTCATTTTTTTCATGAACGCCAGATTCTTCAAAAGAAGGGCTGCTTCGTTGCTGTCCTTTGCAATCTTTTGTTTTCTTTTTGCTGTCGGCAATGCGCTCACCGATCAACGGCCCCTCGTAATGATGCTGCCGGATATTTCCTTTGAAGCGATATTTAAAATGAAGGATTTCTTTCTGTCCGCAAGTCTGATCGTCGTAACCATCATATTTTGTCAGGCCAGAAAGGGTATCATCTCGCTGCGAATGACAGGAATCATCTCTGCGGTATACGGCTGCTATCTGATTGCCGTACTGACCCTGCCGATCTACCTTTATTACAAGCTGCACCCGTTTATTATGCTTTTAAATACAATAGTGCTGATCATCCTGCTTGTAAGGACGACAGTTTTATTTATGAGATGTAAAAAATCCGATATGCTCGATTATCTGCTGCTTTTCACTGCGATCCTGGCCATCAATCTTTATTCCGTCGATTCGATTCTCTTCGCACTCTCCCTGAAGACGGATTCGTCTCTCTGCCAGATTTATATTGTCGCCTTTGCTCTCGTGACGATTTTCCGGCTTTCCATGCATTATTACGAGGTTCTGGCTAATCTCAAGATATCGATGAAGCGTACACAGGACGCTGAAATTGCATTTTTACGGTCTCAGATCAAGCCTCACTTTCTGTACAACGCGCTGAACTCTATCGCCGCTTTATGCAAAGAGGCTCCGGATCAGGCGGAAGACGTCGTCATACAGCTTTCCGAGTATCTGAGAGGAAGCTTTGATTTTAAAACATTGGATTCGCTTACCACGGTGAAAAAGGAAACAGAGCTGCTGGAAGCCTATCTGAACATTGAAAAAGTACGTTTTGGCAAGAGGCTCAATGTGGAGTATGATATCGATGAAAGCATCAATATTCCGATTCCGCCCCTCATTTTGCAGCCTTTGGTCGAAAATGCGGTAAGGCACGGTCTGATGTCCAGCGTAAGTGGAGGAACCGTTAAAATCTCGATAAAAAAAGAGAGGACAGACGTGGTTTTTTCCATTGAGGATGATGGAATCGGAATGGAGCCCTCACAGGTGAAACAGCTGCTTGCGCAGGCGCCGGATGAAAACGGAGTGGGCATTTGGAATATTAATCAAAGGCTCAGACTGATCTATGGAAGAGAGCTTGAGGTATGGAGCGAAAGAGGATCCGGAACGAGGGTCTCGTTTCGGATTCCATGGAATTCCAAAGAAACATCGCTGTCACGCGATAATATACGATGAATCATGATGGAGGCTAAGGTTAGATGAAGGTCATAATTGTTGATGATGAAGAACTGTCCCTGAACCGTCTGGGTAATATGCTTGCCGATATTTCAGGCGTTGAAGTCTGCGGACAGTTTTATACGGCCGCGGAAGCGCTGCAATATATCAATGAAAATAAACTGGATGCGGTGTTTCTGGATATCTGTCTCCCGGAAATCGACGGCCTTGCTCTTGCAAACAAGATTAAGGATATTGACGACTCCGTCAACGTGGTCTTTGTAACAGGGTATAACGAATATGCCGTCAGAGCCTTTGAATTGGAGGCCGTTGATTATCTGATGAAGCCGATCAGCAGTAACCGTCTTGAAAAGACGGTCCAAAGGCTGCAGCGCATCCGCATCGGCGCAGGCCGGCCAAGCAGGCCGAAAATGAAGGTTTCCTGCTTCGGCGGTTTCCATGCGGCTGGTTACGACTCTGGCTCCGGCATTGTGAACTGGCGATCCCCAAAGACAGAGGAGCTGTTCGCCTTTCTTATTTTTAAAAGGAATGCCAGCCGGGATGAAATTATCAATACGCTGTGGGATGGTTTAGAGCCGGACAGGGCATTGAAAAACATAAATTCTACCATGTACTATATCCGTAAGGCGCTCAGCCTCCACGGCCTGGAAAAATGCATCTCCACTACCCGTAAGGAGATCCGTATCGATTCAGATCTGATCTTTTGCGACTTATATGAGTTTGAAAGACTGTTGAGAGGCAGATCCAACAGCGAAGATCGTGCCGAAACCCTTGATCGGCTGACGGAGCTGTACAAGGGCGAACTCTTTCAGGGCAAGGCCTATGAGTGGTCCTTTTCAAAATCCCGGGGCCTTGAACGCGGCTTCATAAGCGCCCTTTTGGAAACAGCGGAATATTACACGGAAAAGCGCGGATATGAACAGGCTGAAAAAATGTATAAAAGGGCCTTTGAAATCGACCCCTTCAATGAGGACATCTGCGGTCATATCATTCGAATTTATTTGGAAACGGGAAGGAAAAGCGAGGCGCTGCGATTATATCTTCAGATGGAAAAGCTTCTGATGACGGAGCTGGGAGAGAAGCCTCAGGATAAATTGAAAAAGATTTTTAATGAACGATAGCAT
>CAMJRV010000411.1 GCA_946408315.1 uncultured Bacillota bacterium
ATCTCCGTCTCCTCATAGGTAAACGTATAGTTTCTTTCCACATCGCCGTAGGAGCTACGGAAGGCATCTATGGCGTCGTTGACCACTGTCTGCATCTTTTTCTGATCGGACACGTTGAGGATGATCAGGGCAGTGGCCGCAGTCGGTATCGTATCGCCGGACGTTCCTCCGTTAAATGCGCCGAGTTCAAAGAGAATTCCCTTGCCCTGGGCGTTTGCCAGGACTTCACCGATGGTCTTGATGGCATTGGCTCCGCCATTGCCGATCTCTTCGCTGGCGTTTCCGCCATTCAGGCCGCTGATGGAGATGAGATAGGGAAGCGCGTTTTCAGGCTGCTTCCACTCAATTGCGTGGGACATATCGTATTCGGCCGTGCCTCCGCTGCCCAGACGGATGGTGTGGTCGGATTCCCAGCCAAGATTGATCAGATAAGCCCCCTCCAGGTATTGAGGCTTGAGCTTTTCCGCTCCCTTCATGCCGCCTTCTCCGTCCGCCGTGAATACGGCTCTGATGGGGCCGTGCTTTTCGGCATGTTCTAAAACATACAGGGCTGTCGCCATTCCGATACCGCTTGTTGCGCCGATACTCGTCCCGGTTGCCGTCATGACGTTGCCGTTTTCGATGGGAACGACAGGATCAATCAGCGGTTGAAATGGGGAATCCTCTTCAACTGCGATTTTGCTGTCCATGTTGCACTGGAGTATGGTGACGGGTGCTGCTTCATAGCCCGCAGTGGCAGGCTTCGTTATGACTACATTATTGGAACTGTCTCTGGAAACTTCAAATCCGTTTTCTTTTGCCCAACTTCTCAGATAGTTGCTGATCGCCCTCTCGTGACCCGATTCTCTGGGGATTTGGGAAATGACATGAAATTCATCTAAAATAGCCTTCTGTACTGCTGCTTCGTTGTCACTTTCGGCCTGATTGCCGTTACATCCGGTCAAGGCACTGAGAATTAAGCTCAGGATCAACGCAGCGGAGATCAATCGTTTCATATATCTTCCTCCTAATCTTGCATTCCTACCCATAATAACATATAATTATAACACAATACAAATTGTTCCGCGGAATTAAGAAATTATTAACAATTGGGAATAAGGAGGGTTAGTGACGCACGATTCAGACAAAAGTGAAATTGGGGGTTGTTTCATGGATAAAGAATTGGAAATGCCTGTATATCTATTTCATCAGGGGACCGCTGCAAAGGCGTACGAGTTGATGGGCTCCCACCGGTCCGTTCAGGACGGCAAGGAGGGCTACCTGTTCCGCGTCTGGGCACCCAACGCAAAGAAAGTCGCCGTTATGGGCGATTTTAATCAATGGAACGAAACAGAATATCAAATGGAACGCAGCACCCGGCAGGGAATCTGGCAGATTTTCATACCGGAGCTCAAAGAATATGCTTCTTATAAATACATGATTGAGGACGCCCGGGGAAATTCCTTTGCAAAGGCCGATCCATACGGCTTTCATGCGGAAACGAGACCGGGAACAGCGTCAAAGACATTCAACCTGGACCGTTATTCCTGGAACGACATGGAGTGGCAGTCTCAGCAGCAATCCAAATCTCCCTACTCTTCTCCGATGAATATCTACGAGGTTCACCTCGGCTCCTGGAGAAAATACCAAGACGGCAACTATTTTGATTATGAAAAGCTTGCGGAAGAACTGATTCCGTACATAAAGGAAATGGGCTACACGCATCTTGAACTGATGCCCGTTTCGGAATATCCCTTCGACGGTTCCTGGGGCTATCAGGTCATGGGCTTCTATGCTCCCACCTCTCGCTACGGTTCGCCGGAAGGTTTCATGTCCTTTGTCGACGCCTGCCATCAGGCGGGAATCGCCGTGATCCTGGACTGGGTTCCGGGGCATTTTCCGAAGGACGGCAGCGGTCTTTACCGCTTTGACGGGAGCAACTGCTACGAATACGACGATCCTCTGAAGAATGAACATAAGGAGTGGGGGACGCAGGTCTTTGACTGGGGCCGAAACGAGGTCAGAAGCTTTCTGATTTCCAATGCCGTATTCTGGATGGACAAATATCATATCGACGGTCTCCGGGTAGACGCGGTAGCCTCGATGCTTTATCTGGATTATGGCAGAAAGGAAGGGCAGTGGAGACCTAATATCAACGGCGGAAGGGAAAATCTCGAGGCCGTTTCGTTTCTGCAGGACCTGAACAAGACCGTCTTTCAGTTCTATCCCGGCGCGCTCATGATCGCGGAGGAGTCCACCGCATGGCCCATGGTTACAAAACCGGGATATGCAGGCGGCCTGGGATTTAATTTCAAATGGAATATGGGGTGGATGAACGACACGCTTCAGTATATGAAAACCGACCCCTTGTTCCGCAAGGGCTCTCATCACAATCTCACCTTTGCTCTGACCTATATTTTTTCTGAAAATTTCATTCTGCCTCTTTCTCACGACGAAGTCGTCCACGGCAAGGGTTCTCTGATCAATAAAATGCCCGGCGCTTACGAAGAGAAATTCGCAAATCTCAGGACATACCTGTCCTATATGATGGCGCATCCAGGGAAAAAGCTCCTCTTCATGGGAGGCGAATTTGCCCAGTTTTCAGAATGGGATTATAAAAATGAACTGGATTGGGGCCTGTTAGGTTATGAAATGCACGAAAAGTTTCATACATTTATAAAGGAGCTGAATCATTTTTATCTCGATTCCCCGGAACTCTGGGAGCAGGACGACAGCTGGGAGGGATTCCGCTGGATTCAGCCGGACGATTCGGACAGCAACGTCATCTCTTTCCGCAGAATTGATAAAAAAGGAGGGGAACTCATCGCAGTTTGCAATTTTTCTCCCGTTGACAGGGAGGGATACCGAATAGGAGTGCCAAAGCCGGGTATCTATAAGACAGTATTTCATTCCGGTCTCGAAAAGTACGGAGGCGCCCGCAAACGCGCCGAAGGGGGAATAACAGCCAAGGCTGTCAGCCATAACGGTTACGATTATTCCTTATCCATAGACCTTCCAGGTCTATCCACAATCTTTTGGAGGTGATTACATGTCCTACGCAACAAAAAAAGAAATGATTGCAATGCTGCTGGCGGGAGGTCAGGGAAGCCGTCTCGGTATCCTGACCAACAAGGTGGCAAAGCCGGCCGTTCCGTTTGGTGGGAAATACCGTATCATCGATTTCACCATATCAAACTGTGTGAATTCCGGTATCGACACCATCGGCGTGCTGACCCAGTACCGGCCGCTTGAGCTGAACGCGTACATCGGAAGCGGTCAGCCATGGGATCTGGACAGATTGTTTGGAGGCATCACCATCTTACCTCCGTATATGAAGGCAAATGCAGGGGAATGGTATAAGGGAACCGCGAATGCCATCTATCAGAACATCGAATTTATCGAAATGAGCCGTCCCACCTACGTTCTGATCCTGTCCGGAGATCATATCTATAAGATGAACTACGAGATGATGCTGGACCATCACAAAGAAAAAAATGCTGACTGCTCCATTGCGGTTATCAACGTTCCGCTTGAAGAAGCGAGCCGCTTCGGCGTAATGAACACCGATGAAAACCTGAAAATATACGAATTTGAGGAAAAGCCGCCAAAGCCGAAGAGCACGCTGG
>CAMJRV010000412.1 GCA_946408315.1 uncultured Bacillota bacterium
ATTAAAATGCGGTCTTAATAGCATGTTGTTGTGTCGATCCGTCTTATTTTTCCTCTTAATCACTATTCGTCATCAGAACCACACACTCAATATGCTTCGTATTCGGGAAATTATCAAAGGCTTTCACGCTGACCGCCTTATATCCGTAATACTGTGCAAAGCTCAGATTTTCAACGAGACTCTTGGGATTGCAGGAGATGTATATAATTTGCTTAACCCCATAGCTAAGTATTTTTTCGAGAGCCTTTGGATGAATCCCGACTCTGGGGGGATCGACGACGATCACGTCGGGTTTCTCCTCCAGGCGATCCAACACCTCCAGCACGTCTCCGGCGATGAACTCGCAGTTGTCAAGTCCGTTCAGCTTCGCGTTTTCTCTGGCGGCTTCTACCGCTTCCTCCACGATCTCGACTCCGATGGCTTTTTTCGCCCGCAACGCCAGGGTCTGGGTAATCGTTCCCGTGCCGCAATACAGGTCAAAGACCGTCTTGCCGTCCAGATCTTTGATCAGAGCCAGCGCTTCCGTATAAAGCTTTTCAACGGCGAGAATATTCGTCTGAAAGAAAGAGAAGGCACTGACCTTGAATTTCAGCGTCATGATCTCTTCCATATAGTAATCACGTCCCCAGAGGACCTGCAACTGATCGCAGTAAACGAAATCTGCCACCCGGTCGTTTATCGTGTGCAGAATGCCGACGATCTTGTTTTGAAGCGGCAGCGACAGGATCAATTCTGTAAATCCAGTCCCGTCAAACTCGCTCTGGGAGGAGGTCACCGCATTGACCAGAAGTTCTCCCGTATGCTCCCCTTTTCTGACGATGAGGTTCCGCATCAATCCCATGTGTGATTTCTTGTGATAATAGCCATACCCTTTTTCATTGCAGAAGTTCAGGGTGGCTTTCAGAATTTCATTAAAATCCTGATCGACCAGCTGACATTCGTCTACGGTGACGATAGACATAAAACGACCCTTTTTATGCATTCCAAGGGTCATTTCGCCGTTTTTGACTTCGTCTCCGAAGGTGTATTCCATTTTATTTCGATAGGCTGTGCGCTTTGGACTTCCCTCGATGCCGAGGTATTTTCCGTAGTCGATGTTTTTCTCGTCCAGAAGCCGCAATACTTCCTTGCCCTTCAGGATCACTTGATCCTGATACGGCATCTCCTGATAAATACAGCCTCCGCAGCCTTCGTTATGTCTGCAGATTTCCATAATTGCCTCCAGCACTTATTTTTTGACCAGCTCATCCAGCTTGGCGAGATCGTACGGTGTTTCCTGATATACGTAGTTGAGCCAGTTTGCAAAGAACAGATTCCCGTGTCCGCTCCACTTCACCACGATGCCCTTGGAAGGGTTGTCATCCCTGAAATAGTCCCTTGGAACGTCGATCTCCAGCCCCTTCTTTACGTCCCTCTCATATTCCAGCTTCAGCGTCTCCCTGTCATATTCCATATGACCCTGGACGAAGATCATTCTCTTATCTCTTGTAGCAATTATATGAGGCCCTGTCGCTTCTGATTCGGCCAATATCTTCAGGTCATGGATTTTCTGGATGTCTTCCTTTCTGACCTGGGTGTGTCTGGAATGAGGCGCATAGAACTCCTCATCGAAGCCTCTCGTCAGCTCCGACTTTTTATCCTTCAGCTTATGCTTGAAAACACCGAACAATTTCTCCGGCATGACGTACTTGTCGATTCCGTAATGATAATACAGCGCCGCCTGGGCTCCCCAGCAGATATGCAGCGTACTGAACACGCTGGTCTTCGTGTATTCAAAGATTTCCGTAAGCTCCTTCCAGTAATCCACTTCTGCGAAGGGAAGGAATTCCACAGGCGCTCCGGTAATGATCATGCCGTCAAAGCGCTGATTCTTGATCTCTTCAAAAGTCTTATAGAAATTATCCAAGTGCAGCTTATCGGTGTTTTTTGATTCATGGGTGTCCATGGTCAAAAGCTGTAAATCCACTTGCAGCGGCGTGTTGGCCAGCATCCGGATCAGCTGGGTCTCAGTGACCTCTTTCGTGGGCATCAGGTTGACGATGGCGATGCGCAGCGGTCTGATGTCCTGGTTTAACGCCCTTTGCTCGTGCATCACGAAGACATTCTCTTCTTTTAATGTTTTATATGCGGGTAGCCCCTTGGGAATCAAAATAGGCATAAACTGGTCTCCTTCCTAACTTCGTGATTTTTATTTTTTAAAACTTCCCGTATTTATCATAGAATTCTTTCTTGTATTCCAGGAACCGGTCTTCCTCGATCGCATGCCTCATCTTTCCCATCAGCTGAACCAGAAAATAGAGATTATGATTTGTCAGCAGCATGGACGACAGGATCTCATTCGATTTAAACAGATGTCTCAGGTAAGCCCTGGAATAGTTCCGGCATGTGTAACAGTCGCATTCCGGGTCCAATGGGGTGAAATCTCTTTCATAGGCTGCGTTTTTGATGACGACTTTGCCCCGGGACGTCATTGCCGTTCCGTTTCTCGCAATTCTGGTGGGTAAAACGCAGTCAAACATGTCAATGCCCCGTTCCACCCCTTCAAAGAGGCAGTCGGGGCTTCCCACGCCCATAAGGTATCGCGGCTTCTCTGTGGGAAGGTCATCGACGCAGTAATCCAGAACCTCATACATCAGCTCCTTCGGCTCGCCTACGCTGAGGCCGCCGATGGCATAGCCGGGAAGGTCAAGCTCCACGATTTCCATGGCGCTCTGGTGCCGCAGATCCTGGTACATTCCGCCCTGCATGATGCCAAACAGAGACTGCATTTCCGTATTTTTATGAGCTTCCTTGCAGCGCTTCAACCATCTGGTGGTTCGTTCCAGAGAGTTCTTGACGTAGCTGCGATCGGCCGGATAGGGCGCGCATTCGTCAAAGGCCATCATGATATCGGAACCGAGGGCATTTTGCACCTCCATCGACTTTTCCGGAGAAAGCATATGCTTCGATCCATCGATATGGGAACGGAATTCCACTCCCTCTTCCGTAATTTTACGCAGATCGCCGAGGCTGAAAACCTGAAATCCGCCGCTGTCCGTCAGAATGGCCCTGTCCCAGTTCATAAACTTATGGAGTCCGCCGGCTTCCTTCACGATCTGGTGGCCCGGCCTCAAGTAGAGATGGTAGGTATTGGACAGGATGATCTGAGCCCCCAGCTCTTTGACCTCGTCCGGCCTCATCGCTTTTACGGTGGCCGCCGTTCCTACCGGCATAAAGACAGGTGTTTCAATACTCCCATGAGGAGTGTGGACCCTGCCTCTTCTCGCTTTCGATCTCTGATCTGTTTTTAATAATTCATACGTTACCGCTGTCATTTTTACCTCAACAAACTTTATATCAACAAAATAAACATTTCCGTCACCTAGAAGCTGACGAAATTCGCAAGATTCAAAGGATCAACATCGCGTCTCCATAGCTGAAAAAGCGATACTTCTGCGCCACCGCTTCCCGGTAGGCCTCCAAAATAGCCTCTCTATTATACAACGCGGATATCAGCATTAGCAAGGTTGATTTTGGAAGGTGAAAATTGGTGATCAGACTGTCGATGACCTTGAAACGATAGCCGGGATAGATGAAAATATCCGTGCTCCCGCAGCCTGGGAC
>CAMJRV010000413.1 GCA_946408315.1 uncultured Bacillota bacterium
TTCCCAGGTTGGCTGAGAAAAACAGCGCGCACTGCATTCCGATGGCGGTAACCGCCGACAGGGAGATCATAAAGCCGAGAGCATTTTTCTGCCGCATGGCCGCCCGGATCATTTTTAGCATCAGAAAGAGAAAGAGCGCCACGAGCAGAACGCCGACCACGAGACCCCACTGGTAGATCAGGTAAGTCAGGCTGAAGTCGCTCCACCATACGGGCAAGGCCCGTTCCAACCCGTATGTTCCAAGGTTGATCATGGGACCCGTCTCCCCCTGGCCGATGAAGCGGGCATTTTGTATGAGGCTTTTCACGATAAAGCTCAGATATACTTGGGGAGTATCGGGGCTGCTTAGGAATATACTCTTGATGCGGGTAAGAAAGATATCCTTTTGATCCCCATAGCGCCATAGCTTAAAGAGAAAAAGCCCTATAGCGCAGAGCAGAGTCGGTACGTACACCAGAAGGAAGGCCTTCCGTCTTTCGACTTTGAACCAATTCTTTGCGATGGCTGCGGTGATCAGGATCAGACCGCCTGCCGCGAAGAAAAAGACCGGCACGAACGCCCTTTGTGCGCCGTTGAACAGCAGCAGGGTTAAAAACGCTGCGGCGCCGCATTTCAGAATGCCGCTGTAACCGCCGTTCCGATAACTGTACAGGACGGCTCCGTAGGCGGGCAGCAGGAGCATGGCAAAATAGATCCCATGATAGGCGGGAAGCGAATATCCGTTGATGAGATCATTTCCGTTGAGCAGGCAGTATGCGGCCCAGATCAGAAGGATGCCGGCATAAATCCGTTTCGGATACTTTCCCAAGACGGTGTAATCGGCGAAATAGATCGCGAGCAATACTGCGATTCCCACGGGAAGCGCAATAAGATAATCATGAAAGGCCGATCGCGCCGCCCATTCGCCCTCCGCGCCCTTGACCGACAGGTAATACTGGATCACGGCGCCGAAAAAGATCAGCACTGCAGTCGTGATGATAATGCTCCATTCGGGGCTCGGTCTGTGAATGCGGTCGAGCTCCTGCCCTACAGTTACCGCGTCTCCCATCTCCGAAACAGCCTGATTCAGAGCCTCTGCTTCTTGGACGCCCTCCCGCAGGAGATCTTGCTTCCGGTCATCGATATGATCCGAAAGCTCTCTTTCGATGTATGGGCGCGCTCTCTGATACCGTATCTGGCTGCACACTTCTTCCGTATACCGCCTGGCAGCATCCGGCTCGCCCGGGAATGTGGCGCCGGGCTGTACCAAAGACGTTGGAGGCTGCGGAACGGCTCCGGTCCCCGCATTGATCTTTTTGAGACTCTTCCAGCTAAACCACCGCATAAGAAACCCCTCCCATCACGCTTTTTACCGCCCGGGCATACGTCTCCCATTCCTCCTGTTTCTCATGAAGGAGTTTTCTTCCCTTTTCGGTGATCCTGTAATACCTTCTCTGCCGTCCCTCTTCCGATGTGCTGTCATAGGCCGTGATCATCCCCTGCTGTTCAAGGCCGTGCAAGATCGGATACAGCGTTCCGGCTTTCAAGGTAAATACGTTGTTCGACTTCTTTTCCAGCGCATCGATCATCTGATACCCATACATATCCTCTTCTTCAATGAGCTTCAGGATCAGCATTGCGGTATTGCCGCCGGAAAGGCTCTTATCTGCCTTCATTTATTTCATCCCCTTTTAAATAATATATCGATCATCTATATATGATATATAGATGATCGATATATGTCAATACGAAAAGAACAAATTTAAAACCATCTGTGCTTTTTGAAGTAGATCACGCTGAACAGGGACACGGCGGCACAGAGGGCGATGACTGCAGGATAACCGTAGACCGATTTGTATTCCGGCATGGAAAAATTCATGCCGTACCACCCGACGATGAGGGTCAGCGGCAGGAAGATCGCAGTGATGACCGTGAAAAGGCGCATGATCATATTCTGGCTGATATCCACCTCCGCCTGATAGGCCTCCCGTACCTGAGACACGTAATCCCTGAGGTTGGAGATGGAGTCGGACAGCCTGCCTGCTCGGGTGGTAAGGATATGAAAATATCGGACCATACGGTGGGAGAGCAGTTCGTTCCCGTTCTCTTCCATGGCTTCCGCAAGGTCAAAAAGCTGTTCATAGTAACGTTTCAGCACCAGGAGCTTTTTTCTGAGCAGGATGATTTCCTTGATATAGTCCCTTTTTACCGAGGTGATCAGGGCTTCCTCGAGCTCCGCGATCTGTTGTTCCAGACTTTCAAGGTATAGAGAATCACCGGCGGTCAAGTGGTCGAAGAACTCGTAAAGGATCATTTCCAGACTGAGATTTTTAATTTCTTTCATCTCTATCTTTGTAATAATTCCGTGCAGGAGGCTGTAATCCTGAATGTCGTCGCAGACAAAGAGCAGGAGTCTCTGCCTAAAATAGATCGAGATCCTGTTCCCCTCGCTGAGGAGGTCCTCCTTGTCTGGAATCACCAGGCTGATATAGTCAAAGCCTTCGTGGCTTTCAAATTTGGAGGCAAGCCCGTTGAGACATTCGTCCAGGATTCTGTCGCTGATCCCGAGACGCGAATTCCACTTTGCGGCCTCTTCTCTGTTCAAAACGCCGATGCACGGAAATTTGTCCGGTTCCTCTCCCTCCTTCAGATGGTCGAGATCCAGAACGGTTCCGTCAAGATAATAGATCAATGCCTATCCACCTCTTCTTCCAATCGTGTTATTTCATATTTATATTCTATAGTATAGCATGTGACCTGCACCGCCGCATGATACAACAAATCAGTCCTCCAGGGCTTCGATTTTAAATTCCACTTTTTCCGCGATGTCCGGACATTGAAACGTCTGATCGGGGAAGCCCATCTCTTCTCCTGTCACGCCCTTTCTCACAGCATAGATGAAGTTATACATGGATGTGAGGGCCGTCAGACAGATATCCGCCGACTTCTCTTTTTCCACAAATGCGCCGTTCATATAGATCGTATCGCCTGGTTTATAATGATCGCACTGAGAGGATAATACGGTGATCTTAACCTTTTTATCGATTGACATATACATAGCTCCTTTCCTTGTTTCTTCTAATTTATCGCAGCTTTCCATTTTTTGCAATCGTTACTTTTTACTCTACATGCAAAAAAAGAATAACGCCAATCATCACTACTTCCGATGATTGGCGCTATTCACACGCTACGCTTGACATTTCTGGTGGAATCACCCTCTTTCCTGACGGTTGATATAGCTTTCTATATCGAAAGGGGTATTGTCTTTCAACAGCTTCCCTTTGATTATAGTATAGCAAAGCCCACAAAAATTGCAAGAATATTCTGATAAAAAGTACATTTTAAAAACATGTATAAAATAATACAAGAATACAAACTAAAGGATCAGGGCGCCGATCTGGTGAACTGCAAAGGCAACGATCCACGCGGTGACGGTCTGGAAGGTCATTACGCCGGCCGCTTTTCTCCAGCCTCCCATCTCCCTCCTGACTGCGGCCATTGCGGCAACGCAGGGCATGTAAAGCAGGGTGAAGGTAAGGAAGGAAAAGGCGGAAAGCGGCGTGAATATCTGAGACAGCAGCGGAGCTACCGAACCGGAGTCGCTTGCGCCCAGAAGCAC
>CAMJRV010000414.1 GCA_946408315.1 uncultured Bacillota bacterium
TATAGTATTATGGGGAGTTTTTTATAATTTTTTAAGGCATGTGAACAATGGGTTTGCTGAAATTTTATAGCAGTATGATAGGGGGAAACACCATGATTTATGCCGCCATGGCGATGATCTTACTTTACTACACCGTTTTTCTATTCTACTTCCGGAGCCTGTTCTCCCAACAAAGGCACGTCTTATTGCGGTTATTTTTATCGTTGGCGGTGCTCGTCGCATCCTATGCAGCCCTCAGCGCCGCGGATCTGTTATGGCTGCGCATCCCCGTCCTCGCGGCGGCTATGATGACGGGGGTGCGCATTTTTACCGGCATGGACTGGATTCAATCCATGTACTGCGGGGGGCACTGCATACTAAGCGTCTACAGCTTTCGCGGTATTTTCACAGCACTGGGATCTTTTATCTTTCGCAGCCGGGATTTTCTTTCCGATCTGAACGCTTATTACGCCGGAACCTTGATCGCTCTGCCCGCATCGCTTCTGCTTTTTTGGTTTCTGCGCAGAACTATCTTTCCGGACAGCAAGGCCAGACAACTGCTCCAAAGCCCCAGTCAACTCAAATTTATCATCGCCTATGAGCTCGTGGCCATTCTCAATCTTATGATCATTTTTTCCGGCCGCTATCTGTCACCCCACGGCGTATGGTTCATGGAAGTGACACTGGGTGCCTGTGTACTAACCATCGGCATGCTCATCTATGCTGTCTACCACGCCCTCCGAAGCACTGAGCTGCTGGAGTACGAATGGCGGCACAAGATGCTGGAGGAGCAGTTCGACCGACAACTGCTTCACTATAAATCCTACCAAAAATACACCGAGAGCTTTCGCTCCTTTCAGCATGATTACCGCTCCATGATGGCCTCTCTAAAGGTTCTCATCCGGGCCGGCGAAAACGAGCAGGCCATCGGACTGATCGACGGCCTTTACGACGACATGCAAAAGCAGGTGCGGATGCACAAAAGGTATTCCGACCATGTGGTGCTTGATGCCATGCTGCAGGACGCCGCCAACCTGTGTGAGGAGAAGGAGATACGCTTTTCCTTTCAGGTTTCTGTGCCGCGTGATAACGGACTGACACTCCTTGACGCCATACGAATTTTCTCCAACATCACAAGCAACGCCATAGAAGCGTGCGAAAAGCTCCCGGCAGAGCAGCGTTTCATCGAGATCACAAGCAGAAACGATGCTCAGTGGAGCACCCTTGAAGCCGTCAACGCTTATGACGGCAACGCACCGATGGAAAGCGGCAAATTTGTCACTACCAAGCCGGAGAAACAGAACCATGGGCTTGGACTGCGCATTATCCGGGATGTAGTCGAGGGTATGGGTGGATTTATGGTTTGCGACGCCGATGCGGAGCGCAGGGTTTTCCGTACTCGGGTGCACATTCCTCGGCACGCTCCCACGGACAGTTGCTCCTAGCCATCGTTGACTACTGAGGATCACTCACGGATCGCCACAGCCATCCTTCTGATATTGCAGATTTCACTCTGTATATCTGGATGGCTTTTTTAACGCGCTTTCATGCTTTTTCAACAAAATTCACTACATATAAGATTGGATTTATTACACCATTTCACATTCCTTTCAAATCGGTATCTATACTTTATTCGATCATATACCGCAAAGGAGGTATTTTACTGAAATGATGTATATGGAAGAGAGAGATACCTACCCTCAAAAGTTTGGGCTGCTTACAATACTTCAAGAGTATAAAAATGAAAAGGGGTATTATGTTTGCCTGTGTCGCTGCGACTGTGGAAACACAAAAACAGTTTATAAAAGTAATCTTCTCGGCGGGAGAACAAAAAGCTGTGGTTGCTTAGAAAAAGCAAACCGCGAAAAATACAACGATTTACGCGGCAAGCAATTTGGAAAACTCACCGCAATTGCTCCAACTGATAAGCGCATAGATGGGAACATTGTTTGGCAGTGCAGCTGCGACTGCGGAGGAACGGCTTTTGTTACGGGGAGAAATCTTGTTCGTGGTGATACCAAAAGCTGCGGGTGCTATCTGAAAGAAAAGCAAGACATAACAGGCCAGAAATTCGGAAAGCTGACCGTTCTTTATCAAGATGAAGTGCAGGAGAAAAATCGCCCGCGCAAATGGGTTTGCCGATGCGATTGCGGTGGCCTTTGCAGTGTTGCGATTTCGAACCTTAGAAATGGACATACCCAAAGCTGCGGCTGCTTAGGAGAGGTCGAGTACCGTAATTTGATTGAGGGAACCTGTTTGGAGTTAATCGCTTCTAAAACCGTAGCGAAAAACAACCGCAGCGGTGTCACGGGAGTTTCCTATTACAGTAGAACGGATTCATGGGTCGCTACGCTTACTTTTAAAGGCAAACATTATTACTTAGGGAAATTCGACACGATTGATAAAGCGGCGCAGGCACGTTGGCAGGCCGAAGAGGAACTGATTAATCCCTTTCTTGAACAATATTCTCATTTGCTCTCAGGCGAGTAGAAACTGTGGTGGCATTTGGTACATAAAAGCACAAATTAAGTACATGTCTGTGCCATGAATCAGATTCTAAACTATACTTTGCATGGAAAGTATATTGTATCTTAAAGGAGATAAGTAGGTGAGATAAAGTTGAGATTACAGATTACAACGGACTATGCGATTCGGGTGATGCTGTTCATGGTGCAGCAAGGCGGGAAGGTGTCAACAGCTGAAGCTACGGCAAAGGCATTGGGTATATCCTGCAGCTATTTCAACAAAGTAGCCTGGAAAATTAAGATGGCAGGCTTTCTGGAGTCTATACAGGGTCCGAGTGGAGGATACCGCATCTCAAAAAACGCAGCGGATATCACCCTGTACGATATCGTTACAGCAATGGAAGGCGACATCCGCATCAACCGCTGTCTGGATGAGAATGGCTTTTGCAGCAGAAATGCTACGCGAACATGTCCGGTCCGTAAGACTCTTGGAATGCTCCAAAATCAAATGATTGATATATTGAAGAGTGTGAAGATCTGTGATTTATGTGATGAAAAGCAGTCCGATCCAATCCGAGAAACAGCGATTTCCGCAGTATAGGACCGAATTTAAAGTACATTTTCACAATGCGATTAAGTCAATAAGGCTTAATATAAATGAGGAGGAAAACATATGCGCAGAAAGACATACCATAAAAGCAGCAAATTCATACCCCTGCTTTTAGCTGTGGTTTTGATCTTTGGTATGCTGCCGATGCAGGCATTGGCAGCGGAAATCGATATTGTCCCTGTCACCACGGCGGATGAAATCGAAATCAATGATCAGATCAATGCCGGTGAAGAAGAAAACAACTCGATATCTGAGGAACCGTTGACAGGAGCTGAGGCTATCGTCCAAGAGGAGGGTACCACAGATGAGAACGTGACTTCATCAGAAATCTGCATAGTGGCCTTTAATCCCGACGATGGGAAGGCAGGCTACAATGAATTCTACAAAGTAACGGTTCCCATGGACGGCACAGTGACCAGCCAGCCAGAGAACCCCGCCCGTGATGGCTATCTCTTCAAGGGCTGGTATGCTTACCTTGACGAGAACAACAATCCGGTTTTCTGGAACTTTGGAACAGACACCGTGCAGG
>CAMJRV010000415.1 GCA_946408315.1 uncultured Bacillota bacterium
ATAATCGCCAGGGTGATCACCGTGTTTCCAACTTCGTTGACGCAGTCGGAAATCGTCTTGTTTCCGATGGGCTCGATAACGACGGCGGTGATTTTGAATACGAGGGCGACGGCCAGAATCTTGACCAGCGGAATGACCAGCAGCGTCAACAGGATGATGAGGCCGAAAATTCCGATTCCGTTTTTGATGATGGCGGCGCAGCTCAGGATCAAATCCAGCGAGTCGGCTGCAAAACCGCCTACGATGGGAACAAAATTGTCCACCGAATATTTTGCCGTCTTGGCCAGCATCCCGTCGGCAGTCTTCGTTACGATTCCCTGAAGCATCGTCAGTCCTGAGAAAAGCGTAACGGAGAGCCCCATCACCGTCACTGCGGCGCCCCGGATCAGCAGGGCAAGCTTCTTCACATAATCCTTCTCCGAAAGGCTGTTTACGAGAATGAAGATGCAGGAGACGTAGATTGCCGGCATGATGAACCTCTGAAGGACGGAATTGAATATGGTGATCGCGGTGACGATCAGAGGATTCAGGATTCCCCCGGAAGCAAAGCCTCCCATGGTGATCAGCAGCGGCACCAGGATCGGGAGAAGCGCCTGCATCGTTACCGTCATGGTTTCCACCGCGCTGCTGCACACCTGATAGATATCCATAAAGCTCTTCAGACAGAGCACCATCACGCAGCAGCTGCACACGACGATCCCGAGATTGGAAACCGTATCCTTGGAGAAGGAGTCGGCAAGGTTTTTCAGGAGTCCGACGATGATGCAGATCACGACCAACTGCGCGCCGAGGATGATGCTTCCGTGAATTTCATGCATGAAATGGTTGGTAACAGCGCCGATGATGTCGTGAAAGTTGAATATGGGATCGCCCTGAACGAGGCTTCTGATGACCTGCCCAGGACTTGTATTTCCAAACACATTGCCATTTTTGGAGGCAATGTTGAACAATTCTTCGATCTCTTTCATGTCCATTGAAGCAAGCTGCTCGTTTACAATGCTTTCAACGCTCAATATCCTTCACCTCCCGGACCGGTTCTCTTGTAACGGCCGTTTTATCCGATTTTTAACCCGGCAGCATTTTGTTGATCAGATCCATGACCGCCATCATAACGGGCACCGCCAAATAAAATATCATGACTTTGCCGGCAAGCTCCACTTTGCCGGCGATGGCAGATTCGCCGGAATCCTTGCAGATTTGAGCAGTAAAATCCGCGATATATGCGACTGCCAGAACTTTTAGTATGATCGGAAAGAAATTTTTTCCATAACTGATCTGATTGTAGATTTCCCCCAGAAACTCAAAGGCGGCAGCCAATTTGTAGATCACCATGATGAAGATGACCAGAACCGTAGAAATCACCACATAGGTTGCAAACTCAGGCTTATAGCTCTTTACCATGGAGGAGATCACCACGCCGCAGATTCCGATGGCGGCGATGCGAAAGATATCCATGTCCATAAAATCACCTCATTCCAGTTCGTATTTTTCTATCAGAATTACAATTGAAACAAGGTTTTCACTGCAATAAAGAAATCGTTGATCATTCTGACGATCAGGAGCAGAACGACAATGATTCCGGCCAGCGTCGTCATCATCGCCTGGTCTTCCCTTCCCGCTCTTATCAGCACTTGATTCAGTACCGCGACAATAATGCCGATGGCCGCAATTTTGAAGATAATATCCACGTTGATGTCCATTCTGATTCTCCTCTCTTGTTACCTGAAGTAGATGTCTCGCCGCTGCATGGCGCCTGCTATGCAAATAAGATCACAATTAAGGCTCCGATGGCCGTGCCGAGGCTTTTATACATTTTTCCCTTTGTTCTTTTTTCCTCTGCGGCCTCTGCCGCCTGCGCCTCCAGAAGAGAAAAGGTTCGCTGAAACATGCCCGCCTGGCCCTCCAGATCAGTTTTGCCGAGCTCGATCCCGAGATCATCGATGATCCGCCGATCCTCTCTGTTCAAAGCGCTTTCTCCGTATGCTGTCTCGACGGCTTCGCTCCAGCAGTCCGTCAGGTCTCTTGCCGCCTGGTCCTTTAAAAGACGGCCGGCCGTATCAAACAGAACTCCGCTCATGCCCTCTTTGATTTTCCCCATTCTGATCAGCAGTTCCGGCAGCGGATCCATACGGTATTTCATTTCAGATTCCAGAACCTTGATCGAAGTGAGCAGCTCCTGCAGATGGTAAAGGCGGTTATCGTAGGTTTTCGCCTTCAGACGGCCGATTCCGGCGCCGATCAGCAGGATCAGGAGGCAGAGCATCAGTTTAAACAACATTTTGGTTCCTCCAGTCGCGTATGGCGGCGATGGAACCGATGGCCGGAATGTTGGACAGAAAGATCAGCCGTTCAAAGACGCCGTTTTTTACGAGTTCGCCGATTCCCGAATTGATGACGTCGTCATAGCTGTTTCCATGTATGGTGGTCAGCAGGCTGATTCCGGCGCAGACCGCCGCTTCTATGGCGTGACAGTCTTCCTTTTTCCCGATTTCATCCGTGGCGATGAGGTCCGGCGACATGGAGCGGATCAGCATGATCATTCCCTTTTCTTTCGGACAGCCGTCCAGAACGTCGGTCCGCGTGCCGAGGTCGTAGGATGGGAGACCGTTGTACATGCCGGAAATTTCGGAACGCTCGTCACAGACGCCGACCTGAAAGCCCGTGCTGCTGAAATTCCGGATCATATCCCGGAGCAGCGTCGTCTTCCCGCATTTGGGCGGAGATATGATGATCGTATTGTAGATCCGATGGCCCCCCTTCATCATATAGCCCATACAGGGATCGGAAACGCCGACGATCTCCCGGCTTCTCCTGATGTTGATGGAGGAAATATCCTTCAGGGTCTTGACCTTTCCGTTTTCCATGACGGTTCGGCCGCAAACTCCCACTCGATGGCCTCCTTCTATTGTAATATAGCCGTTTGCCAGCTCTTCCTGATAGGCGTACGCCGAATAGTTGAGAAATGAATTAAAGATATTGTTAATGATATAGTTATCGATCTTTGTCCCGTTTTTGCATTCCAGCTCGTACTCCTTTCCAGATGCGTAGAGTATAATATGATGTCCGTTACGGATACGAATTTCTTCCAGATTTCTTTTGATGTGAGCCGGCAGATTTTTGATTTGCTCCCCGATTTCAATGGGAAGCTTCACCAGAATTTTATCCAGACTGTTCATAAAATGACCTTCTTTCCTCTTGTTTTAAAGGCAGTCCTTCCGGTTCGGGAATTCCCCTCCCTCGGCAGGACATAATTGCCTCTGACATTACATCATATGAGTGGGACAAGATTTTATTACAAAAAAAAGTGGCTGACGCCACTTCCGCCAGGGAACCAACGGCTGCGCCGTTTTGATCGAAATAAAAGTGGCCTGGCCGATTTCCTAAAAGGGAATTTTATGGTAGAATGATAGAGTCTGCCGCAGAATGTGCGGGCAAAAATTCAAATGAAGGAGGATCCTATGGACATAACCAGTCAACAAATCATATTTGCCTTCAGTCTGACCATATTCGCAGGATTGGCGACGGGTATCGGAAGTCTTCTCTCCCTGGTCACCAGCAGGACG
>CAMJRV010000416.1 GCA_946408315.1 uncultured Bacillota bacterium
GCTTTATATGAAATCTTTATATATTCTAAAGTTAATCTCGCCTTTTCCGCAAACCCTTTCGGGGTCAAATTATATTTTATGGATTTTGTGGTTTGTCCTTCTATCTTAACAAATCCTTTTTTTACACACTTTTTTATTAAAAAATTAACCTGCCCCAGAGAAATATTCGTTTGCTCAGCAATCTTTCTCTGAGAAATGCTCGGGCTTTCCGCTACAATTTTCAAAATATCCAATTCTTCTGTCATTGGGATTCTCCAATATTGATACATTGCGCAATCATCGTTCATATTTTAAACGTTCATTTTTAGAACGGTTATAGAATATCTTATCAAATAAAAAATGTCAACTCAAAAGTTCCGGTCCGTCAGTTTGTCACGCCGTGTTGATTTTCAGGGACTTTTGTTATATAATGAAAATCATGTAAAACAAAGAAATGACAACCAAATGGTATGGGATTATGATTCGGGAAAATCAAAAAATTTTAAATATGTCACAGATACTGATTGACATTCTTCTGTTTATTGCTTCGATGATAGGGGCTTATTTGATTCGTTTTCACGGCTACCTTGGCGACCATATTTCGGTGGATTTTTATTTCAGACTCTCCGTCATCGCAATTCCGATTTATCTTTTTATTCATAACTATTATCAGCTGTACGAATCTTATCGGACGAAGCGTCTCATGCTGGAGATTAGCAGGGTCATCAAGTCGAATGCGATCGGGATCCTGTTTATTTTTATCCTATCCTTTCTGATAAAAGAGGTAAACGTATCCAGAATGGTAATTTTACTGTTCGGCTTACTCAATACTTCTTTGATGATAGCAAGCCGTATCACACTTCGAAAAATCATGCGTACGATCAGGCGGAAGGGTTATAATCTGAAGCGCTTGCTTATCGTCGGGCAAAGTGAGCTGGCAATGGATTTCTGTAAAAGAATCCTATCGAATAAAAATCTCGGGTATTCTGTAGAAGGCTTTCTGAGTGACAAGGAAAACGGCCATGACTGGGACCTTGCAAACAACCCGATTGCCTGTAAAGGAAGATTCGGCGATTTAGAACAGATTCTTTCTGACGAGCCCATCGACGAGGTAGTCGCAGCTCTGGAGTATGACCAGTACGGGCACCTTTCCGGCATCATCGCTGCTTGCGAGAAATCCGGCACAAAGGTAAGCGTCGTTCCATTCTATACGAAATATCTGCCGGCAAGACCATACATCGATGAGGTGGAAGGCTTGCCTGTGATCAATATCAGGAGAATCCCCCTGGACAACCTGCTGAACAATTGGACAAAGCGTCTATTTGACTTCTTCGCGGCATTTACCCTTGTGATACTTCTTTCTCCGATCCTGCTATTTACCGCTGTTGGCGTTAAGGTGACCTCGTCGGGCCCGATCCTATACAAACAGATCAGGGTTGGACTTAACAAGAAGAATTTCACGATGTATAAATTCCGTTCCATGAAGGTAGCTACAGATGGCTCCGACCAGACCGCCTGGAGCACGAAAAATGATCCCAGGAAGACGAAATTCGGAGCTTTTATTCGGAAATACAGCATCGACGAGCTTCCCCAGCTGTTCAACGTCATGGAAGGAACAATGAGTCTAGTCGGCCCCAGACCCGAACTCCCCTTCCATGTAGACAATTTTCGGGAGGAGATTCCTCTTTACATGGTAAAGCATCAGGTACGGCCCGGGATTACCGGCTGGGCACAGGTAAACGGATTTCGAGGAGATACCTCCATTGCGGGGCGGATCGAGCATGATATCTTCTATATAGAAAATTGGGGGTTTTTATTGGATATCAAGATTTTAATTATGACGTTGTTTAAAGGTGTGGTGAGCCAAAGTGAGTAAAAAAATCCTGTACACTGCTTCCACAAAAATTCATCTGAAGCATTTTCACCTTCCTTACATAGAGGCATTTAAAAATCTTGGCTGGGAAGTGCAGGCGGAGGCACTGCCTGTCAGCAAAAGCTTTTTCAGCCTGAAGAATATCCGTGCAATTTTTTACACCAGGCAAATGATCTTACGGGAGGGCTTTGATGTAATCAGCACCCACACGACCCTTGCCAGTATTATCGCGAGGCTTGCCGTGCTTCTGATCGGCCGCAGGAGAAGACCCCTTGTGTTCGTTACCGCTCATGGTTATCTCTTTCACGACGATAGGAGCCTGAAAAAATGGATCTATCTTTTCCCGGAAATACTCTGCCGACGCGTAACGGACGTCCTCATGGTCATGAATCATGAGGATTTGACGATTGCGAGAAAATACAAGCTATGTAAAGAAAATACGAAGATTTATTATATCAACGGCATGGGTATTGATTTGGCCCGGTTTCAGCCGGTTGAAGCCACAAAATCACAAAGGGAAGCCTTTGGTCTGAACGAAAATGATTTTGCTTTTGCTTACGCCGCGGAGTTTTCCAAACGAAAGAATCACCGTTTCTTGTTGAACGGTTTTGTAAATGCTATGCGCCAATTAAGACAGGAAGCTGGGGAGAAAATTTCTGAAGTATCGAGAATCAAACTGGTTCTGGCCGGGAACGGGTCTTTGTTGGAAGAAATGAAAGCGCTCGTAAAGGCGCTCGGAATATCAGAACAGGTTCTGTTTCCGGGCTATATCACAAATATTGAGGAGCTTTACGCCTGCTGTCAGGCGGCAGTGACGACAAGCAAAATAGAGGGCCTGCCTTTTCATGTGATGGAAGCGCTCTGCTGCAGGCTTCCCGTGATCGCAAGCGATATCAAAGGCCATCAGGAGCTCATTTCACATGGGGTGAACGGCTTACTATTTGAGAGCGAAAATGAGGCGCAGCTTGCCGACCGGATTGTTGAACTTTTCAAAAATAATGAGCTTAGAGACAAGTTCAAAGTTGCGGCAGCAGAAAAAATGGAACCATTTTCGATTGAATCGGTACTGCCTGCGATTATGGGAATTTATCGGAAAAATATTGCATCCATGGAGGAATCGAAACATGATAACGAATGATAAAACAGAACGGTATACAAAATTCACTCTTTTCATCATCTTTTTGGTTATGACGCTTCTGCTCCTGATCAGCGGGTCTGCTCCGGTGGATTCCGCCAGTAAGGTTGCTGCCGCCTGCATGCTGGTTCTGGTTATCGCTTCCCTGATTTCGGGGAAATTTAACGACATACCGAAAACCGCGATTTCTCCGATCGTCATCAGTACTGCGGCCTACCTGGCAATCTATATCATTTCGCTATTCTATGCCACGACAGGCCAGTTCGCCTTGATCGTGTTTTCCTACTATTTGAGTGGGGTTTCCATGTTCCTGCTTGCCGTTCTCCTCGTGAATAAAAACCGTATCAACACAAGAAACCTTTTACTGATCCTAGCTTCCACGGTGGCAATCGGCGGTGTCTTCAGCATTGATGCGGCATCCATCCGAGGTCTGACCACAGGACTCGAATCACTACTCTCGCTTTTTCTGAAAAACGGGGGTCTTTATCTGGGCGCTTTTGAATCCGGCACCAGAATGACGTCGATCACTGGAAATCCCAATGTTTTCGGAAGTCTGGCAGCCTTAGCGACAT
>CAMJRV010000417.1 GCA_946408315.1 uncultured Bacillota bacterium
GACACGAAACCACATAATCCCGCTGTTCCAGATAAACCCTCATCGATTCAATTTCTCCAACATCTCCGTCAAATCCGTGCAGTAAAAGCACCCCTGTTTTATTCACAGCACTTCCTCCCGCTCAAACACCGCAGCAGCAAAACACATAGCAAAATCGTCATATCCCAACCTCCGGCGGAAAAATATCCCGCAATACCCAGATCAAACAAAACTCCCCTATAGTGTAATATTACACCATAGGGGAGTTTTGTCAATAGTTTCTTTTATCTCAGTTTCTCCCATTGACCTTTGATCGCCTGTAATTCAAAGGAAGAAAGAATCCTTCTGTCGTGCTGGTCCAGAATTCGAAAATGCTGGGAAACAATGTTCTGCTGGAGCTTGTATTCGGCGGTCTCCTCCAGTGTTTTCCACCAGACCTTCCCGCCCATAGTCTTCGGATAGTTCGGCTCGGCATCCTGAAAGGCCAGCGTCATGACCATTTCCGCCGCTGCGCCGTCAAAAGCCGCCTCAAGCACCTCGCTTCTCTCGAAAATCGTGCAGAGAGCCACAGTGCCGGTCCAGCCCAGCGATGAACGGCCTTTTTCGATCTGCACGAGGGTTTTCTTTGAAATGCCCAGAACATCCGCCATCTTTTCCTGATTAAAGCCGTACTCCGTACGGACCAGCTTCAATTTTTCATCGGCTTTTCTGACGAATTCATTCCTGTCCATCATAACGTCCTTTATCTGAATAGCGCTTCATAAACTCAATTCCTGCACTTACAAACGATCACCCTGTATTGAAACAGGGTGATCAATGTGACTATTTTAATTCAAAATCTTCCTTGCTTGCTCCGCATAACGGACACTCGAAATCTTCAGGAACGTCCGCCCACTTTGTTCCGGGCGCTACCCCTTTCTCTTCGCAGCCTTCCGCTTCGCTGTAGACCCAGCCGCATAACTTGCATTCATATTCTGCCATGACACGTCTCCTTTCCAAATAATCAAATGGTATTTTTTCTTTTTTTCAGTAGAAAAATTTTACATTCATATTATACCATCTTTTTCAGAACTTAAAAGGGAAAACTCCGAAAAAATATTCGTCGCGCCCGAGCCGTGCTGTGGGATTCTCAAAGGGAGACCTAAAACCTTGTACCGAGCTTATGCGAAGCATACAAGCGAGGGAGGCTCCGTGCCTTTTTGCCCCAAGCTTGCTTGGCTCGGCAAAACGGACAGCAGCGAGCACAGCGAGTCGGAGTCCCTGAAAGGGACGTTGAGAATCCCACAGCGCGGCCTCACGCTTCTTACTGCGCAGTCTCTTCCCGGTAAGCTTCCAACATGACGACAGCTTTAAACAGATCGCCGTCGATTTTGATTTCAAACCATCCGTTCTGCAGCCTCACCAGGTCCTTTGCAATGGCGAGTCCCAAGCCGCTTCCCTCTGTCGTTCTCGACTCGTCTCCCCGTTTGAACCGTTCCATCAATTCGTTGGCGTCGATGTTGAGCTCCGCCTTGGAAATATTCTTCATTTCGAGTATCACGTTGGGGATCGTGCCGTTCTTTCCGTTCTGCTCCCTCAGGTCGATATAGACGCGGGAACCCTCCTGGGCGTACTTCAGAACGTTTCCGAGCAGGTTCTCCACCACTCTCCAGAGCAGCTGGCCGTCGGCAAGGACATAATACCGCTCCTTCTGGACGTTGATCTTGAATTCCAGCCCCGAAGCTTCGATCCTGTCGTTCATCTCTCCCAGTCCCTGATTGATCAGAGACAGCATTTCCACCTTTTCCATCTTGACGGGAATCGCCCCGCTGGAGGCCTTTGCGGCGTCGAACAGGTCTTCCGTCAGCTTTTTCAGCCGAATGCTCTTCTGATCCAGGATTTCAAGATACTTCGGCGCGTCTTCGCTGTCAAGCCCTTCCTGTTTCAGCAGGTCGATGTATGTGATAATAGAGGTCAGCGGAGTTTTCAAATCGTGAGACACGTTGGAAATCAAGTCGGTTTTCAGTCTCTGATTTTTCAGCTCGTTCTGGATCGCGATATTGGATGCTTCGGAAATTTCGTTGATCCCCTTTGCCAGCTCATCCAGCTCTCCGTTTCCATCGGCCTTGATCTTATAGGTCAGATTGCCGTTCTTCACTTCATCCACACCCTTTTTGATCTCTTCAAATCTCTTGATCCACCTTGGAGCAAAGCTAATGACCAGCGCGGCCACAACCGGCGCAAGCAGAACGGTTGCGGAGATCATGCAGATCGCCAGAGTCAGTAAAACGACCTTTTTCATCAGGCTCCCGCCTCGATAGATTTCCGCCACGCCATTCCAGAGAGAGCTCAGGACGATAAAGATCGCCGAATTCTTCAGGAATCTGCCGGCCTTTAGATTTCTCACCACGGACAGGATAAAGGCCAGACCTAAAGCGGCTGCAGCCACGCCGACAAGCACGGCCAGACTTCCGCTCAGAATGCCGGAAGCGCTTCCCCTCGCGTACATATTTCCGTCATAATAAATTCCGTACCGGAACGTTTCCAGAAGAAGATTTCCAAAAAGGAAGCCCCCGCCGATCAGGAGAAATCCTATGGCCAATAACTGCAATTCGGTAAACAGTCTGTCAACCTTGTATATCCGGATATTTCCTTTCTCGTCCTTCCTCCCAGTGGTTACAATCAGATAGATCAGCGACGCCAGAGACAGCAGGACAGATGCCGCAGTCAGAGGAAGCCATTTGAGGATCTCCGCCCGGGCGTCGGCATACGCCGCTTCTTTTTTCGCAAGGTAACTCTCGTCAAAGGAAAAATAAATCTTCAAATTCTCGTTTTGCTGCGAATCCAGCCGGTCCTCCAACCCCTGATCGAAATACTGCATACCCCGGGTTGAGATATCTTTGGAAGCGGGCTTTTTCGTCAAAGCTTCTTTCTCATAAATCAGATAGGCCGGCGCTTTCTCAAACTCCTTCCTGGATATGGCCGAATCGCTGCTTACAGCCAGACTGGTCACCGTATTCACTCCGTCTGCGGCATAGTAGGAAAAGCCCTCCAGCTGGTTCAGTCTCTTTTGGGAGTACCGAAAAGTCTGAATATCCTCCGCAATCATATTTTCCTTTATCTTCTCAATTTCCGCCGCATGATCCGACTTGAAACGCTCCCGGATTCCCGGCGCGTCGTAATCTTCCCCATAGATTGCGGTAGGATAATGGGAAAGCTCTACGGTCTGCACGTCCTCAGACGGGTAAGATTCATAGGAGTTCGAATAGGAATTATAGGTTTCATGATACGTCGTATAGGAACCCGAATAGAACAAGTCCCTGACTGCTCCAATCGACCCGAGTCGACCGTCCTGCCGCTTTTGATCGACTCCTCGCTGCCGAAATGCTCCAGCAAATACTGAACCTCGTCCAGCTTCTGCTGGAATTCCCGCTGGAAAGAAATGCTTTTCTGATAGCTGTCGCGGAATAAAAGCTCATCCACATTTTCATAGCTGTCCGCCCCGCCGAATGCCGAGTGAATCGTAAAGAATCCGCCTGCAAGAGCGGTAATAAACGAAATCACACAAAGGAAGAACGCTACCATCGTCTTTATC
>CAMJRV010000418.1 GCA_946408315.1 uncultured Bacillota bacterium
CTGATTCAGGTCGGCGCCTGCGGCATCTGCGGTTCCGACGTAGAGTGCTACGAAGGAAAATCTGCTGAAGGCAGATATGATATCGCTCCTTATACCCCCGGCCACGAATGGGGCGGAAAAATCGTAGAAGTCGGTTCTGGCGTTTCTACGCTGAAGGCTGGCATGAAGGTTACCGGCGACTGCGTTATGGCTTGCGGCGTCTGCCAGAACTGCAAGGACGGCCTGATGCCATCTGCATGTCTGAACATGAGAGAGATCGGTTTCCGTCCTGACTCCCCCGGCGGAATGGGCGAATACATGATCGTGGAAGAACAGTATGTTCACCAGATTCCGGACGACTGGTCCTACGCTATGGGCGCATGGGTGGAAACCTTCTCCATCGGCTACTTCGGCCTCTGGGGCAACGGCGGCTATATCGACGCTTCCGACACGGCGGTGGTCTTTGGCTGCGGTCCTGTGGGAATCTCCGCAACGATGGCGGCAAAGACATCCGGCGCAACGGTAATCGTCGTCGATCCCATCCCGTCCAGAAGAGAGCTGGCGCTGAAATACGGCGCGGATTATGTGGTCGATCCGGCTGCGGGCGATCTGAAGACGCAGATCGACGCCCTTACAGGGGGCCGGGGCCCGTCCGTCATCGCGGAAGCCTCCGGAAATGACACCGCCATCGCCTCCATCTTCGACATCGCGGGCCATAGCTGCAGAGTCCATCTCATCGGCCACTCCATCGGAAGAAAGGTAGAGGCAGAACTGGGCTGGACCATCTGGAAGACGCTGAAGATCAACGGTTCCGGAGGAACGAAGGATTTCGGGCAGAGAACGATCCGCTTTATGAGCGCCATCAAGGACAAATATGATTTTGACGCGCTGAACACCCATTACTTCACATTTGACAAGCTTCAGGAAGCCATGGATACCGCGATCCATGAAAAAGAAAAGGCGTTCAAGGTAATGCTTCAGTTTCCGGTAGATTGAAAACTTCTCCTCAATAAAGTGGCTTATCGTGATTGATAAGGCAAACAAGGGAGAACGGGCTATGGCAGAAGATTGCCGCAGCCCGTTCTCTTTCGCTTTATAGCATCCTATCGAAGAAATACTTTTTTCGTTCCTTCAGATAATCGTCCTGGGGAGGCCTGATTTCCGTTAATCGATATGGACGTCCCAGCCTTTCATAGGTGGGTACGCCTAACCGGTGATAGGGCAGCAGTTCCACCGCGGAAACGGCAGTACCGAGCTCCCGGCAGAAGGCGGCGGCCGCCGTGAGGTCTTCTTCGCTGTCGTTGATCCCCGGAATCAGAGGAATCCGAACGATCAACCGTGCGGTTCGGCGGGATTCCGCCACCCGGCGCAGGTTGTCCAGAATCAGCGTATTGTCAAGGCCGCAATATTCCTTGTGTTTTTGACGGTCGATTAATTTTAAATCGGCATACAGCATGTCCAGGCTGGGCAGGACCTGCTCCAATGCTTCGAACGGCGCGCAGAGACTGCTTTCCATAGCCGTATTGACACCGCGGATTTTGCATTCCTTCAGCAATGCCGTTGAGAAATCTGCCTGAAATAATGGCTCTCCGCCGGAGAGGGTCATTCCTCCGCCGGAATGAAAGAAAAATATCTGATCCTTCTCGATCTCCGCCGCCACCTCGTCAACGGACAGGATGCTACCGTATGTTTTGCCGGAGGCTTGCCGGATTTCGGACTCCTGGCTTTCCGGCGTGGAACACCAGGCACAGGATAGCGGGCAGCCTTTCAGAAATACTACGGTTCGCAAGCCTTCCCCGTCATGGATGGAGGCGCGTTCAATCCGCAGAACCGTTCCTCTTGCAGCGCTATTTCCGCATGATTGGGATATTGTCATCCTGCCAACCCTTTCTGTGCCGTCCGGTTGATGATATCGTCCTGGACCTCTTTATCCAGTTCCACAAAGTATGCGGTATAGCCTGCGACACGGATCAGGAGTCCCTTATATTCTTCCGGATGCTCCTGCGCCAATAGAAGCTTTTCTCTGCTGATTACGTTGAATTGCATATGATGAATTCCCATGGTGCACATGCTCTTCAAAAGCGAGATCATCTGCGCCTTTCCATTATCCGTCGCCACAAAGTCCGGCTCTACCTTCATGTTGAGCAGAGTTCCCTGTACGAAGCGGGAATGGGGAATCCTGGAGACGGATTTCATCACCGCCGTCGGCCCTTCCGAATCGGTGCCTCCGCTGGGGCTGAGGCCGTCAGCCAGAGGCTTCCATGCCAGACGGCCAGACGGCAAGGCTCCCACTTCCTTTCCGAAGGCGATATTTCCCGTAACGGGGAGGATGCCGGGAGTCATATTCCCGAACTTGCTCTTGTACTGCTCGATCTCATCCGCGAGAAAGGTGAACATCTCACCGGCGATATCGTCGGCCTTGGGATTGTCGTTTCCGTACTTGGCGGCGTTGAGGCACAGCTCGCGCACCGCCTCATGCCCTTTGAAGTTGTCGGCCAAAGCCTTGCAAAGCTCTTCCATGGAGACGGTCTTCTCTTCGAACACCAGCTGTCTTACCGCCGCCAGGCTGTTGATCAGATCGGCCACGCCGATCAGGATCGTTCCGTTTCCTGTATTGTACTTGGCGCCGCCGGTGGAATAGTCGCTGCAGTTTTCGATGCAGTCCTTAAAGGTCATGGACAGCACGGGGACAGGCCGGTGCAGACAGCAGATATCGTCGATGATATGGCTGCTCGTAACACAGCGCCTGATCAGGTAGGCGGCCTGTTTCTTGACCGCATCCTTGAATTCTTCATAGGCAGCAAAGGTCCTTGGGTCGCCGGTACGTTCCGAGATGAAGTTTCCTGTCTTGCGGCATTGGCCGTCGGTCATGGCAAGCTCTACGACGCTGCCCAGATTGATTTCCGTCATGTCCGTCACGCCGCGCAGCCTGCCCTCCAGATTCGTCTCTACGCAGCCGCAAGGATTCCAGTCCAGAGCCTCCCGGAGGGGGACTCCCTTGTTCTGCATCATCTGAATGCCGGTCTCATCGTTGAAAAACGCAGGAAATCCCGTTCCCAGACTGATGAGATCCACGACCTTCCGCAAAAAACGGTCAGGGTTCTTTGCAATGCTGTAGCGCACCGACAGAGACGGCTGATAAAGCTGCACGTCCATGGTCGCCTGTAGAATCATATAGGAAAGCTCGTTTACCGCGTCTTCTCCGTTTGTGGTGACGCCGCCGACGCTGACGTTCTGGAACATGGGGTAACCGGCGCTGAATTCCGCCGTGCTTGCGTCTGTGAAAAAGCAAGGCTCGCTGAATTTGATCCAGAGGCAATTCAGCAGCTCCTGGGCTTCCTCCTGGGTGATGCGTCCCTGTTCCAGATCGCTTTTATAGTAAGGCCACAGATATTGATCCAGGCGTCCCGGATTGTAGGATGCCGCGTTCTGCTCCATAATGAGACAGTTTTGATAGAAACAAATGACCTGCAGGGCTTCCCAGAAGGTAGTCGCAGGATTTTCCGGAACCTTGCGGCAGATAGCCGCTATGGTCTCCAGTTCCTTTTTTCGCTT
>CAMJRV010000419.1 GCA_946408315.1 uncultured Bacillota bacterium
CTGGAAGAAGGGCGTAAATGCGTCCTCATGAGCTTTGGCCGGGTCGGAACTTCCGATCCCTGGCTGGGCGTTCCTCTCGTCTGGTGGCAGATGTCCCAGGCCAAGGTAGTCGTAGAGTCGGATCTGGGGAAGCTGATCGTGGAGCCCTCTCTGGGAAGCCATTTTCACCACAATCTCACCTCGCTGAAGATGGGTTATTTCCATATCGGTCAGAAAACCGGCGCCGGGGACTTCATTCACTGGGACCTTTTGAAACAGGCACGGGTTGTCAGGCAAACCGACCATGTAAAGCTTGTCCGCTTTGAAAAGCCTCTCGTGATCAAAATAGACGGCCAGAGCGGCAGGGGTGTAATACTGAAGGAGAATGTATGAGTTTTTATATCGATATCAGGACGGTCCTGCTCGTCCTCGCGTTAGGCCATTTCTTTTCGGGAATCCTTATCATAGCCTATATCGCAAGGAATAAGATCGACAAATCCATCAATACTTTTCTGATCTCAAAGTCATTTGAGCTGACGGCATGGATTCTGATCATTCTGCGGGACCACATCCCGGATTTCCTGTCCGTCTTCGCGGCAAACTGCTTTCTGGTCGTCGGCACTACGCTTCAATGCCTTGCTTTTCTGCTGCAACAGGGCTGCTGCAGCAAAAGGGTGGTCAGAAACTACATACTCCTGGATCTTTCCTTTGTCGCGGCGTTCTATTTTGTTACGGCCTGGAATCATCTGGAGAGCGCGCGGGTCATGGTGATTTCCATCTATATCGTCATCATATGGGTCTACCCCGTCTACCAGTTGCTGAAAGACCCCAGTTCCTCGGTTCTGAGGCGGGTTACGGCAATCCTCTACGGCGCGGCTGCGGCCACCTTCATCGGCAGGGCGCTTGCCGTGCTCCTGACGGATGAGAAAATGACGCTGACCTCGTCTACCTTCTATAACGCTCTCGCCTTTTTGTCCATGTATATCGTCATGCTGATCGGAAGCATCGGATTTATCCTGCTGGCAAAGGAAAAGTCGGATATCGAGCTTGTGAAAGCGGCTACCCTGGATGGAATGACGGGGATCTACAACCGGACAACCTTGCTTGGGCGGGCGAGGGAAATCGTTTCTCTGATGAAAAGAAAGGAACGGCCCCTGACGTTTCTCCTGCTGGATATCGACCACTTCAAAAAAGTCAACGATACCTACGGGCATCATGCGGGCGATCTCGTTCTGGTCCGGTTTGCAGCGGAAATAAAGGGACAGCTGCGGGAGTACGATCTGTTTGGAAGATTCGGCGGGGAAGAATTCGTGGTCCTGCTCCCGGAAACGGGAGAGGCGGAGGGAAGGGAGGTTGCAGAGCGGCTGCGGCAGCGCATCTGTGAAACACCGGTGCCAGTCAACAACCAGGAGATATCCTATACCGTCAGTATCGGCGTGCTTACCCTGATTCCGGACGATAACACCACGGTGGAATTTTTGCTCAATCTGAGCGACAAGGCCCTCTACCGGGCGAAAGAGAGCGGGAGAAACCGAGTAGAATTCATATGAAATTTGTGCTCATTGCGCTGTAAAATTTAATATTGTTCACAAATAGGAAGTTAGTTTTTAAAGAGCTAACTTCTTTTTTGTACCTAAAAATCGAAAGGAGGAGTACACACAGCATATAATTGGCCGAAATAAATCATAAACATTATTTTTGAATTTCTCTTGATAATACTACAGTCGTGTAGTAGAATGAAATCACTACATTGATGTAGTATAATTGTCGCAGACGTGCGGCAATGAACGGAGGGTTTACACCATGACTAATTTTCAAAAACTATCGGAAACGGAAATGGAAGTGATGCAAATTATCTGGACTTCCGACCATCCCATTACATCAAGCGAACTGCTTGACATTTTTGCACAGCAAAAGGGCAAGGAGTGGAAAGGGCAAACTATCGCAACCTTTCTTGCAAGGCTGGTTGAAAAGGGTGTCCTGACTTCCATCAAACAAGGTCGAGCGAATATTTATAAGCCTCGCATGTCGCCGGAAGAATATCGGAGACAGGAAGCAAAGAGCGTATTGGAAACGCTGTATGAGGGTTCAGTCAAGAACTTTCTGACAACGCTCTATGACGGCAAAGAATTGACAAAAGATGAAATGACCGAATTAAGGCGCTGGTTCACTGAAAAGGCAGGTGAGAAAAATGGGTAATCTGTTTTCAACTCTCCTTGCCATGTCTATCGCAGGAAGTGCGGTTGTCGGGTTAATGCTGTTGCTCCGACCTGTAACGATGAAAATCTTTCCCGCTAAATGGCAATACGGAATTGGGAAAATGGCAATCGCCTTTTTTCTCCTGCCCGTTTTCCTTATTGTGGGAGAAGTTTCTTTTGTTTTGCCACAGACAATAACACCAAAGCATCCTTCTGGAACGCCGCCTATGTCTATCCCGGAAGCATTACGACCAAACGGTTTTGCGGATGCAATCGGTACCCTGATGGAAAAACAGCTTCCTGCTGCTATGGAAAAACCCCTATCTTTAGAAGTAATGGGAGCGGTTTTGTTCATTTGGCTTGCGGGAGTAATTGTTTTTGCCGGATGGCATTTCTATTGCTACCGCAGATTTTCTAAACAGCTTCGGACTGACAGCTTTCCCGTATCGGAGGATACCGCAACCGCTGTCCTGCTCTCCTCATGCAAAGCGGCGTTAGGTATCCACAGCGAAGTAAGACTTATGATGAACTCGAAAATCAAAAGCCCTATGCTTGTGGGACTGCGCAGTCCCATGATATTGCTGCCGGTCTCAAACATGCGGGAACTTGATTTGAAACTTGTCTTGACCCATGAGTTAATGCACTTGAAACGCAAGGATTTATGGGTAAAAATGCTTGCTCTGCTTGCTGGAACCGTGCATTGGTTCAACCCCCTTGCCCATGTTCTGCGCAGGGATATAAGCACATGGTGCGAATTGTCCTGCGACGAGGCATTGGCATGTGATATGTCCCATGAGGAAAGAAAGCATTATGGTGAAGCCATTTTGAACACGCTGGATAACCATTCCGGCATGAACACGGCTTTTTATTCTCCTTTCTGCGAGAGTAAGAAGCACATTAAGAGGAGATTGATAAGAATGTTGAACGTTAAGAAAACGAAGAAGTCTATTACGGTTTTAGCTGTTGCAGCAATCCTGGCAATCGGCGGTACAGGATTGACATTGGCTGCCAGTTCGACAGGGAACGACGTTGACAATGTTATCAATGTCAGTGTTGATAAACAGAACGATAGCAATAGCGACGGGAAATATCTGTGGCCCGTAACGGGGCATAATCGTATTTCCGCTGCATATGGTACCCGCATGCATCCCGTGAAGAAGGAAATGGTGTTTTGTAACGGGATTGATATTTCGGCACCTGAAAGTACGTCTGTACTCGCAGCCGATAAGGGAACAGTCGCCGAGATAGGAGATAATGAAACGGATGGTAATTATGTCATTTTGAATCACGCCGGCGGTATTCAGACTTTTTCCTCGAAATTGTTTGGATTTGCAGAAGGACTTGCAGAGGGAGATAC
>CAMJRV010000420.1 GCA_946408315.1 uncultured Bacillota bacterium
ATTAAGTTAAAGATAGATTACTCTTTTCTTCTTTTTTCGCCTGAATTCCGATGAGTCTGCGAAAAAATTTTAAAACCATCGGGAAGCAGCTTTTGCTGATTGCTTTTGCTCTGGTCCTTTCCTCGCTGTTCCTCCTGATTACGGGATATGATCCTCTGATCGTCGTGAAGGCGATCACCCGCGGGATGACCTCCGGATTGGGAGGGACGATTCGGTGGACGATTCCCTACGCCTTTGCGGGACTCGCCATCTGTCTGACCTTTCGGGCCAATATATTTAATATGGGAGTGGATGGACAGCTTTATATCGGAGCAATTGCGGCTACCTATCTTTCGATGAATCTTTCAAACGTTCCCGCGCCCATCGCCATTCTCGGAACGATATTCTTTGCTTCGATCGCCGGCGGGCTGTTTGCAGTTATTCCGGCAATCATGAAAATCCGGCTGAAGTGCGATGAGGTGGTAACGACCCTCTTGCTCAACTATGTCGCATATTATTTTACCGACTATGTCGTTTTAGGGCCGATGCTCGGCAAGGGGACCCTGGCGGCCGCCAGCTCCACCGATTATATTCCTGAAAATGTCTGGCTTATGAAATTGAGCTTTCTTCCCTCCTCCGGGGTTACGGTAGGCTTGTATATCGCAATTGCCCTGACGATAGGAATGGCGGTTTTACTGTATAAGACCAATCTGGGATATGAAATCAAAATCTGCGGAGCGAACAGCAGGATGGCCGAATACGGAGGAATCAATTCGGGCAGAGTAATTCTTACGATCATGGTTTTAAGCGGGGTTATCGCAGGCCTGGCAGGGGCCGTGGAAATTCTGGGGGTGCATCACAGGTTCCCGATGCGATTCAGCAATCAGGTTGGTTTTGACGGAGTCGTCGTATCCCTGCTCGCAAGCAATCACCCCATCGGAGTCCTGTTTACCGCATTCTTTTTCGGAGCGTTGAAAAACGGCGCGATGACCATGCAGCGGATCGCCGATGTGCCGAGCGCTCTGATCGATATCGTCAGGGGAATCATAATCTTCACCATAAGCATTGATTTCGCAGTACTGAAGTTCAGAAAAAGATGGAAGCTAAAAAAACAAAACAATAAGGAGGAGCAATAACATGGATATATCGACATTGAATGAAATCATAGCCGCCTCCGTCAGAATTGCTACTCCGATTACTTTAGCGGCCTTGGGCGGCGTGTTTTGTCAGAAAGCCGGAATCTTTAACATCGGTCTGGAAGGCATCATGATTATCGGCGCTTTCGCCGTCGTCTGCGGCGTTTATTTCTCGGAGGGAAATATCTGGTTCGGACTCCTTTGCGCGATAATTTCAGGTATCCTTTTCTCCCTGCTGTTTGCACTTGCAATCTTAAAGCTGAACACAAACCAGATTATCACGGGTATCGGCTTAAATTTGCTCGGAATCGGACTTACTTCCTTTTTGCTGCGATCCGTATTCGATACTTCAGGCTCGCTGAGACCCCCGGTTATTCATAAAATACCTCCGGTGAGAATAGAATTTCTAAAGGAGATCCCGGTGCTGGGAGGAATTTTCGCCGACCAGCACATCATCACATACGTCTCCTTTGCAATGGTGGTTGTCACCGCTTTTCTGCTGTATAAAACCCCGTTCGGAATCGCATCACGAGCGATCGGGGAACTGCCCGAGTCTGCGACTACCGCCGGTATCAGCCCGAAAAAGATAGGGCTTTTCGCCGTGATCTGGTCAGGCGCGCTCTGCGGCCTTGCGGGAGCGTATCTTTCTATCGTATCCGTTTCGGCGTTTACGGAAAATATGGTTCAGGGAAGAGGCTTCACCGCCTTTACCGCCCTGGTCTTCGGGAATGCAAATCCCTACATAACCTGGGCGGTCAGCATATTGTTCGGATTTGCGGATGCACTTGGTATCCGTGTCGAGCTCAGCGGTCTGGGATTCCCGAGTTCGATTCTGAAAATGTTCCCGTATCTTCTCTCTGTGGCGGCTCTCGGTTTGAGCTGTTACACCAGGGAAAAGCGGCTGAAAAGGAATCGATCATCGTAAAACATGCTCTTGCCGGCGTCCAGCAGGCGGTATATAGTTATGTTCGGAGGGAATGACATGCAGATCAACCGATTGTTCGAAATCATATACGTCTTGCTGGATAAGGAAACGGTGACGGCAAAGGAGCTTGCGGAACGGTTTGAGGTTTCGGCGAGGACCGTTTACCGTGACGTTGAAATTCTGTCCGCCGCAGGGATTCCCATCTATATGAGCAAAGGAAAAGGCGGCGGAATTTCCCTATTGCCCGATTTTGTCCTCAACAAAACCGTTCTGACAGAGAAGGAAAAAGAGGACGTGCTGTCTTCCTTGAAGGCGATGAATGCGGTGGGTTTCCGCGAGGCGGATACCGCGCTGCAGAAGCTCGGCAGTCTGTTAGGCGGCGCCAATACGGACTGGATCGAGGTAGATTTTTCTTCCTGGTCCAATGCGCCGGAGGAGGAGCGGAAATTCAATACAATAAAGGATGCGATCCTGAATAGAAAGGTTGTTGCCTTTACCTACGCCAGCGCGAGAGAACAGCAGCCCCGCGAAGCGGAGCCGGTAAAGCTGTGTTTCAAGGGCGGTGCGTGGTATCTTTACGCCTACTGCAAGCTGCGGTGCGATTTTCGTTTTTTCAAGCTGAGGCGCATCAGAGACCTGCGTGTGACGGAAGAGAGCTTCCAGCGAAGCGCTCCGGCCCGGATTTTTTCCGAAGAGACCGTGTTCCCGAAAGAGATGGTGACGCTGAAGCTCAAATTTTCTCCGAAGGCCGCTTACCGGGTATACGATGATGAATTTGAGACCTGCGAGCCGGAAGAGGACGGGAGCATTCTTGTAGAAATAACCTGCCCGAAGGGTGAGTGGCTCTTCGGCTATATCGCGTCTTTCGGCAGCGATTGTGAGGTCCTGGCGCCGGAGAGCGTAAGGGACGAAGTGAAAGCCGAGCTGGAAAACGCATGGAAACAATATTTTTAATATGATCCTAATATGACGCGCTGTTGTCATATTAAGTCACATATAATAGCCTCATCATAAACCATAGGAGGTTATTCAAATGAAGTATGAAATTGTAAATCTGGATCAAAAAACAGTCGTAGGCATAAGCGGGTTCACCAGCAATGAAGATCCCCGGATGCAGGCGGTGATCGGCGGTCTTTGGGAACGGCTCTATCAGGGCGGCGTGAGCGCGGGAATCAGGAATAAGGTAAACGAATATGCCATCGGGCTCTACTCCGACTATTCCAAGGACGGGTATTGTGTGACCGTTGGGAACGAAGTCTCCGAAGCGGAGAACGAGGACCTGGCCGTAAAGACGATTCCTGCCGGAAAATATGCCAAATTTTCTGTGCGGGGACATATGCAGAAGGCGGTCGCCGAAGCGTGGGGTGAGATCTGGAAGCTGGATCTTGCGAGAAGCTTCGCCGCCGATTTTGAGGAATACCGCAGCGCCGATCCGGAGAATGCGGAGATCGATATTTACGTTTCTTTGCGGTAAAGGGAATTCGGTCGGCGG
>CAMJRV010000421.1 GCA_946408315.1 uncultured Bacillota bacterium
GGACCGCGAGATTGGCAACGGCCCGGGAAACGCACAGATCAAAGGCTTCCCGGTAGTTTTTCTCCCTCGCCAGCTCTTCCGCCCGGCCATGTCGAAAGGCCACGTTTTCAAGGCCGATTTCCCGGGAAATTTCCTCGATGATTTTGATCCGCTTATTCAGAGAATCCATGAGCAGAAATTGCTTCTCCGGATAGAGGATCGCCAGGGGAATTCCCGGAAAGCCTGCTCCCGTACCGACATCGATGATGCTCCGGGCCTCCCGCATCTGAGAAAAACTACAGATGGCGACGGAATCTACATAATGCTTCACGACAAAATCCTGTGGATCCGTAATCGTGGTGAGATTGACCTTCTCATTCCATGCGAGGATCAGCTCCATATATCTTTGAAACATCCCAATTATCTCTTCATCATATGCAAGCCCCATATCATCCAGGGCTTCGATCAGCCGTTTCATGCCTGCTCTTCTCTCCTTTTTATTTCGATCTTTCTCTGCAGCATCAATCTGCCGGGCGTCTGCGCTTTTTCTCCAGATGAATCAGCAGAACGTTGATGTCTGCAGGCGAAACACCGGAGATTCGTGAAGCCTGTCCCACCGAAACCGGCTGCAGCTGGTTCAGCTTCTGCCGCGCCTCAATCCGCAGCCCGTCGACCTCATCATAGTTGAAATTCTCATAAAGCTTTTTATTTTCCAGCTTCTTGAACCGTTCGATCTGCTGAAGCTGTTTTGTAATATAGCCCTGGTACTTGATCCGGACCTCAAGCTGCGTCACTGAATGCTGGGAAAGCTCCGGCCTGACCGGATCGATCTCCTCCAAAAGATGATAGTTCATCTCCGGACGCTTCAAAAGCTCCGCCAGAGAAATCCTGTTCTGAAGCGGCGTGCTGCCGTTTCTCTCCAGAAAGCCGTTGATTTCCCCCGGTGTGACGTAGGTATGCGAAAGACGTTCCAGTTCCTTTTCCGCAGCTTCCTTCGTCCGGAGAAACCTTCGATATCTCTCCTCCGAGGCCAAGCCGGCAAGGTACGACTTTTCCGTCAGTCTGAGGTCTGCATTATCCTGCCTTAAAACCAGCCGGTATTCGGCCCGGGAAGTCATGATTCTATACGGCTCGTTCGTCCCCTTCGTCACCAGATCATCGATGAGAACACCGATATACGCTTCCGAGCGATCCAGAATGAAAGGCTCTTTTCCGCCGAGCTTCAGCGCCGCGTTGATACCGGCCATCAGCCCCTGGGCTGCAGCCTCCTCATAACCGGAGCTTCCGTTGAACTGACCGGCGCAGTAAAGATTCTCGATCTTTCTATGCTCCAGCGTCATCTTCAGCTCAAGGGGATCAATGCTGTCATATTCTATGGCATAGGCAGGCCGTACGATCTTCAAATGCTCCAGCCCCAGAATCGTCTGATAAAACGCAACCTGGACATCCTCCGGCAAGCTGGAAGACATCCCCTGGATGTAAACCTCGTCGGTGGAAAGTCCTTCCGGCTCGATGAAGAGCTGATGCCGCTCCTTGTCCGAAAACCGGTTAACCTTATCCTCGATGGACGGACAGTATCTGGGCCCTACCCCCTCGATCTGACCGCCGAAAAGGGCGGAACGGGAGAAGTTGTCCCGGATCACCTTATGGGTGTTTTCGTTGGTGTAGGTCAGCCAGCAGGAAACCTGATCCCTTTGAAGTTCATCGTTCATGAAGGAAAAGGGAACGATCTTCTCATCTCCCGGCTGCTCCGCCATTTTATCGTAGTCCAGCGTCCTTCCCAGCGCCCGGGCCGGAGTTCCCGTCTTAAAGCGGCGCATGGTCAGCCCGTATTTTCTTAAATTTTCGGCCAGCTCAACAGAAGGTGACAGACCGTTGGGGCCGCTTTCATAGGACCATTCGCCGATAAATATCTTTCCCCGGAGGAAGGTACCCGTCGCGAGGATCACCGCACCGGCACGGTATGCGGCCCCTGTTTTCAGGATGACTCCCTTGACCTGACCGTTTTCCACCATCAGATCGACGGCTTCTCCCTGCTTCAGATCCAGGTTTTCCTGCCGTTCCAGAGTCTGTTTCATCTCCTCGTGATAGATCGCTTTGTCAGCCTGGGCCCGGAGTGAATGGACCGCTGGGCCTTTGGCCGTATTCAGCATCTTGCTCTGTATAAATGCCTTGTCGATGTTGACTCCCATCTCTCCCCCGAGAGCGTCGATCTCCCGGACGAGATGACCTTTCCCGGTCCCCCCGATGGAAGGGTTGCAGGCCATCATCGCCACCGATTCCAGGTTGATGGAAAGCATCAGCGTCCGATGCCCCATCCTGGCAGAAGCAAGCCCGGCCTCACAGCCCGCATGCCCTGCCCCGATGACGATCACATCGTATTCATCTAAAATAAAGTAGTTCATCTTCTATTCCTTAGTTCCAGATATTATCTTCTTCTTACAAAAAACTCTTCTTATTTTCCCAGACAAAACCTCGCAAATACCTGCTCGAGAATGTCCTCCGTAACAGACTCTCCGATGATCTCGCCCAAAAGCTCATAGCAGCGACGGACGTCCACCTCTATAAAATCCAACGCTTCCGAGTTTTCCGCCATCTGCCGGGCTTCTCCGATGGCTTCCCCGGCTCTTTCCAGCAATTCCATGTGCCTCGCGTTCGTCACGAGGAGGCTTTCTTCCTGTCTGAGCTGTCCTCCATACACCATGGATTCGATCTCTGTCTCCAATTCTTCGATCCCTATATTCTTTTTGACCGCGGCTCTGATGATTCTCCCCTGAGGCAGCACTGCGCGTATTTCTTCCTCCTCGATACGAAGGCCCAGATCCGTCTTATTGACCAAAACGATGACCTTTCGGCCGCCGATCCTTCCCATAATCTCCCTATCTTCTCCGGACAAGGGGCTGCTGCCGTCCACGATAAACAGGATCAGATCGGAGCGGTTAAAGGATTCCTTGCTCTTTTCGATCCCAATCCGCTCGATTTGATCTTCCGTCTCCCGGATTCCCGCCGTGTCGGTCAGCTTCACGGGAATGTCTCGGATGCTGATGACTTCCTCTATCGTATCCCGGGTCGTCCCGGGAATTTCCGTCACGATTGCCCTGGCTTCCCTGAGCAATGCGTTCATCAGCGAGGATTTTCCAACGTTGGGCTTCCCGATGATCGCGACGGCAAGGCCATCCCGTATGATCCGGCCGGTACCGGCTGTGGACAGCAATTTATCAATCATATCGCCTATCGATGATGTACTTTCAGTAAGCCTCTGATACGTCATGATCTCGATATCTTCATCGGGATAATCCAGATTCACCGTAATATCCACCAAAAGATCCATCAGGGCCTGACGGATTTCCTTCACCTGTTCCGACAAGGCTCCTTCCATCTGGCTCAGAGCCACTTCAAACGTCTTATCCGTCTTTGCCCTTACGATATCGATGACAGCCTCGGCCTGAGAGAGATCCAGCCTGCCATTCAAGAACGCCCGCTTCGTAAATTCGCCTTTTTCCGCAAGCCGCGCGCCGCTGCGAAGCGCCAGAGCCAGGGTTTTTCGC
>CAMJRV010000422.1 GCA_946408315.1 uncultured Bacillota bacterium
TCGGAAAGCATGACCTCCACCTGTATCAGCACCCGCTCCGTATAGCGGATCAGATCCTCCTGGGAAATTTCCGAACCGTTGCATTCCATTCTCTCCGTGAACCGTTCCAGATAAGGCGAGGTATAAAGCCCCGCTTTATACCCGTTTTCCTGGAGCACCGAATAGAGGAATCGGCAGACGGAGCCTTTTCCGTTGGTTCCCGCCACGTGGATCACCTTCATGGTTTCCTGGGGATTGCCTAACAGCTCCATCAGCCGGGACATCCGGGAAAGTCCAAGCCGGCTGCCGAATTTCTGAAAGCTGTGGATTTTGTCCAAAGTCTCTTGATATGTCATATATTTCTCCCATGGATGCACCGAGGCACGCCCATCTTTTCATATTCTAGCTGAGTTTCTTCTCCACCAGGCTGAGGCGCTCTGTGATCTTGACGAGCATATCCTCATATTTCGCCAGCTTTTCTCTTTCATCGTTGATGACCTTTTCCGGCGCCTTGCTGACAAAGCCCTCGTTGGCCAGCTTGCCGCTCACCCGTGCTACCTCACCGGAAAGCCGGGTCTTTTCCTTCTGAAGCCGGTCAAATTCGGCCTTGTAATCCAGAAGATCATCCAGCGGGATATAAATTTCCACATTGCCGATGACAGCGGACATAACTTCCTCCGGCACCAGCGATTTCTCTGTAATAAACGTAATATCGGTAATATTGGCCAGGCTCTTAATGTAGCGTTCGCCGCCCTTGATATCGTCCAGATCCTTTCCTGAGGAAAGAATTACGGCGCTGAGCTTTTTCGACGGAGCGGCTTCCGCCTCGGCGCGGATATTCCGGATGCTGCGGATGGCTTCCATCGCCAGCTCCAGCTTCTTCACTTCCATCTCGAAGGTCAGGGCGCTGTCGTATACCGGCCAGCTCTCTTTGATCAGGAAGCTCTCGGGATTTCCCTCTGTCCTCTCGTTCTGAGGCAGGAAGCTCCAGATTTCTTCCGTGATGAACGGCATGAACGGATGAAGCAGCTTCAGCATATCCTTCAACGCGCGCACAAGCACGTATCTGGCAACCTTTTTATCCTCTTCATCGTCTCCGTACAGCCTGCCCTTCACCAGCTCGATATACCAGTCGCAGTATTCGTTCCAGATGAGTTCGTAGGCTTTTTGCGCCGCAAGGGAGAGCTCAAATTTTTCCATGTTGGCGGTGGCTTCTCTGACAGCCTCGTTTACCTTAGCCAAAATCCACTTATCTTCATCCTTCAGAGCCAGGCCGGAAGTTCCCTGGGAGCCGTCCGCCATCTCTCTGAATTCTCCGTTTTCATCCTGCAGGTTCATGATGACGAACCGGGATGCGTTCCAGAGCTTGTTTGCAAAGTTCCGGCTCGATTCCAGCTTGTCCGTCTTAAATCTCATATCGTTGCCCGGTGTGATTCCTGTCATCAGCATGAAACGAAGCGCGTCCGCGCCATACTGTTCGATGATCTCCAGCGGATCGACGCCGTTTCCGAGTGATTTGCTCATCTTCCGACCTTCCGCGTCGCGGACAAGGCCATGAACATAAACGTACTTAAACGGCACTTCTCCCATCATTTCCAGACTGGAGAACACCATTCTGACCACCCAGAAAAAGATGATATCATAGCCCGTAACGAGAACGTCCGTCGGGAAAAAGTATTTCAGGTCTTCCGTTTCCTCCGGCCAGCCAAGGGTCGAGAACGGCCACAGCGCAGAGCTGAACCAAGTGTCCAGAACATCCTCGTCCTGTTTCAGGTTGGAGCTTCCGCATTTGCCGCAGGTCGCCGGAGCTTCCGCCGCGACGATCATTTCGCCGCAATCCTGGCAGTAGTACGCCGGAATCCGGTGACCCCACCAGAGCTGTCTGGAAATACACCAGTCTCTTATATTTTCAAGCCAGTGCAGATAAATCTTTTCAAAACGCTCCGGAACGTGGATCAGATCCTTCGTTTTAGCCGCTTCGATGGCCGGCTGAGCCAGCTCGTTCATCTTGACGAACCACTGGTCGGACAGCATCGGTTCGATGACGGTATCGCAGCGATAGCAGCCGCCGATGGGAATGACCTTTTCCTCCACCTTGACGAGATAGCCCGCTTCTTCCAGTTCCTTGACCCAGGCTTTTCTGCATTCAAAACGATCCAGGCCGTCATATTTTCCGGCCAGCTTGTTCATGGTAGCGTCCGCATTGATGCAGGACGGACTGTCGAGACCGTGGCGTTCACCCACCTCGAAGTCGTTGGGGTCATGGGCCGGCGTGATCTTAACGGCTCCGGTTCCCTTTTCGGGATCGGGATAGGAGTCGGCGATGACAGGAATCTCTTTGCCCACAAGGGGGAGCACGACCATCTTGCCTACAAGGTCCCGATATCTCTCGTCATCGGGATGAACGGCGATGGCCACGTCTCCGAACATCGTTTCCGGTCTGGAGGTAGCGACGGTGATTCCCTCGCTGCCATCTGCGCCGGGATATCTGAAATAATAGTATTTTCCGGTCTTGTCTTCATGCTCTACTTCAGCGTCTGACAGGGAGGTGCCGCAGCTCGGACACCAGTTGATCAGCCGGTTTCCTCTGTAGATCAGTCCTTTTTCATACAGCTTGACAAAGGTCGCAATGACGGCTTTGTTGCAGCCCTCGTCCATCGTAAAGCGTTCCCTGTCCCAATCGCAGGAATTTCCCAGCTTTCTCACCTGCTCGGTGATCTTGCTTCCATAGAGGCGTTTCCATTCCCAGGCCCTCTTCAGGAATTCTTCCCGACCGAGCTCTTCCTTGGTAATGCCCTCTTCCGTCCGGATTTTATCGGCAACCTTGACTTCGGTGGCGATACTCGCATGATCCGTTCCCGGAAGCCACAGCGCGCTGAAGCCCTGCATCCGCTTCCATCTCGTCAGGACATCCTGCAGCGTCTGGTCCAGAGCGTGGCCCATGTGGAGCTGACCGGTGATGTTCGGCGGCGGCATGACGATGGTGAACGGCTTTTTATTCGGGTCCCGCTTGGCCTGGAATGCCCCGCTCTTTTCCCACTGATCATAGATTCTATCTTCAAAATCCTTTGGACTATAGGTCTTCGCTAAATTCTTTTCCATAATGACACCTCTTTACTATTTCATAAACTTCCTGTAGCGAACGGTTATTTTCTCTCGCGATCCTTGCGCAGTCTTCGTATTCCGGCTGGACTCTCTCCAGCCCGCCGACGCTAACCGACTTGACGCGAACCTCTCCCAGCTCTGTGGAAACAGCGCTGATCTCTCGTTTTAAGGTGATCCGTTCCAATTCCTGAATCCGAATTCCTATGGTCGAGGTCTCCATCAATATGATATCGGAAAGTCTTTCCGTATCCTTCGTCCTGCAAAGCACGGACAGCATCACAGCCGGACGGTTCTTCTTCATCTGGATCGGAGTAAAATACACGTCCAGAGCCCCGGCCTCCATCAGCCGTTCCATGACATAGCCCAGGGTTTCACCTGTGGAGTCGTCCAAATTTGTGGAAAGCAAGTTCACGCTGTCCCGAATTTTCTCGCCGGGGAGCG
>CAMJRV010000423.1 GCA_946408315.1 uncultured Bacillota bacterium
CACCGTAATCCTGTAGGGCTCTTTCTCCGTCTGCAGCTCCATCCCGGCAAAATACTCCGCCATAGGCATCAGCCCGATCAGCTCCCCTACTTTGGAATTATCGCCGATATACGGGGTTTTCGCCTCGATCAACGCAGCGGCCCTCTCTTTCATCTCTCCATGATTGATCAGGGAAATGATGGCCGTAGCCTCCCCCAGCGCCTCCGCGTAGGAAGCGGAGATAAAACCGAGGAATACGGCCCTGCCCTCCCTGTTCCGGGAAAAGACGGCAAGCTCATCCTTGAATATTTTTGTCCGGTTTCCTGCTCCGATTTCATAGTCGCCGCCGGTAAAGGCATATTGATCTGGATAGGCAATATCCAGAGTATAATCGATCCGGAATACGGCCGCGCCGGGATAGATCACGTTCCAGGAGGAATCGCCCCCTTCCAGACGCTTCAGGCTTTGTATGGAATAACCGCTGATGTCAGAAGCTCTGGTCAGCTCGGCGTCAGCATAAGTCTGGAAATAGTTGCTCAGAAGTCGGTCGGCCGTTTTATCCCAGTCTCCGGTAAAATCAATGTCAGATCTGTAGCTTTGGGGATTTTCTTCCCTCTGGAATGTCTTTGCGATCTTCATCAGCTCTCCCGGAGAAACCTTCTCGCTTTCCGCCCAAAGATCAAAGATATGGCCCGATAGCGGACGCGGCCACAGGAAAATATGGGTTTCCTTTATCTTGCTCGATGCCGCCAGATCGCCGGAAGCGTTACGCGCTTCCTCTTGAGCTGCGGTTTCCGAATCCCGCTCCAGATCGACGATGATGACGGGAAAATCCAGCAGTCCTTCAATCACCGTGCGGGACAGCACCTGCGCATGATTGGGAAGCGGAAGTTCCACAGATTCATAGTCGGCTTCTGCAGAAGGCAGCTTCAGCATCTCAATGCCGCCAAAGGGATTTCCCTTCTTATCATAAAACACGGTATCTCCGGGATTGTTTTCCGGGCCGTTCGTGCGATCCTGTACCGCGCTATCTTCCCAGCCTTGCGGGATTCTAAAGAAATATCCTTCTCCCGCGTCGTGAATCACCAATGGATTGAAGGTCCCATTGGTAAGGCATACAACAGCCACCGCCAGAAGGAGAATCACTGCCCCTGCGGAAATCCAGAGCTTCGGTTTCTTAAAGTGCGCAAGGGACCGAATCCTCTTTGTCACTTCCTTTTCCCCGTTTTGCAGAGAAGTGGTGGCAAAGAGAAAATGGTTCTTTTTCAGGGCCGCTTTCAGCAGCACCTCGGCGTACGCTTTCCGTTCTCCCGTAAGCTCCACCACCCGGTAATCGCATACCAGTTCCAGATCCCTCCGGACGACAAAGAAGCACAGCCAGAGGACCGGATTGAACCAGTAGACAGAAAGCAGGAAACAGCACAGCATGTTGATCCAGACATCCTTATGCTTGTAGTGGCAAAGCTCATGGAGCAGGATATGCCTGAGTTCTTCCCGCTCATAGCCCTCAGGAATCAGGATTACGGGCTTGAGGATTCCCAGCAGCATAGGCGTATTCCCGCCCATCCGCAAGCAGATGCGGCCGCTTTTCACACCCGCCTCTTTTTTGCATTCCTCAAAAAGAGCAAGCAGGGCCGCATCACTACAAAGGGGCAGCTTCCTCACGCGCCGTCGAAAGACTGCCGCCGAGCCTGCGAAGCAGGCAGCTACAGCCATCACTCCCGCCTTCCATGCGAAAAGCAAACCCTTGACAAATTGTTCCCGTACGGAAAAGGACCCACGCCCCACAAAATCCACCGACGGAACCTGCAGGGAGAGGTTCCTCATCTGAATCCCATCCTGCAAGCCTGCCTCCTCCCCCTGTGAGTCGGCAAGGCCGCCGGAGGGACGCGCCATTTCATAGTTCACCGTTGTCGCCATACGTTCCACCCGGGGCACAGCGTTGAATACGCTCAGATCACTTTCCGGCAAGCCCGGAATCACCAGCCGCACAGCGAGTATGATCCATATGTAGAGATGCCATTTCGGCGTAAGCCTATCCTTCAGCACCCGTTTGATCAGCAGGATCAGGCAGGCTGTCATCGTCCCCCCGATCGTCATGTTCAGCAGCAGCTCCAATTTCCCAATCTCCCTTCTCCATAACCCAAATACACCTTTAGACTACAACCGTAATCCATTATTAGTTTACAACTGTAGTCATAAATTGTCAACAAGAATTATGCGATGTCACTTTTTCCCTGATCGGAATAGTATGAACGAGATAGTTCCGGCGGTCTTTGTCTGCCGGGACTAGGGAGGTGTATTTCATGATTTTTCAAGAGATCGACTGGATCGACTCCAATATAAATAAACTGAATGACGACTTGAGAGAGCTGGCGTTGGAATGGTACCGACCGTTTCGATTCGTTCCCGGAATTCTGCAGAAGTATTTGAAAGCCGCTCGACAGAGAGTCCGCAAGGTTTCCATCATCGTACAGGTCGAACCTTCCGCAGGAGCGGAGTGTCAGAGCTGTTTTTATACCGCTTCCAAAAACGCGGGCTGTAAAATCAGGCGCGAACTGTCTCTGATCGATTCCTTTGCAGCGAAGGTCAATGCAAAGACTCTGGAGAAGCTTCTCAACGACGAAAGTATCAAAAAGGTTTGGCTTGATGCGACGGTAAAGACGTGTCTGGACATCGCCGCACCGGCAGTCAAAGCGCCCCCCGTCTGGGCGGGCAAAATTACCGGAAAAGGAGTCGGCGTTGCCGTACTCGATACCGGAATCTATCCACATCCCGACCTTTCCGGAAGAATCACCGGCTTTAAGGATTTTGTCGGCAATAAGACGGAGCCATACGACGATCACGGTCACGGCACCCATGTAGCCGGAGATATCGCGTCAAACGGAAGCAAGTCCCAGTCCAAATACCGGGGGACTGCGCCGGAGGCCAACGTGATCGGAGTCAAGGTGCTGAACCAGCTCGGCTCCGGATCGCTTTCCACCGTAATCGAGGGAATTCAATGGTGCATTGATCAAAAGGAAACCCTTAGCATCCGGGTGATGAACCTATCCCTGGGCACACCTGCAAAGCAGTCCTATTCGGAGGATCTCCTGTGCCGCGCTGTGGAAAAAGCCTGGCAATCCGGCATCGTCGTCTGCGCTGCCGCCGGAAACGAGGGACCGGCAGCCGGGACGATCAGCTCCCCCGGAATTGACCCGATAGTCATCACGGTGGGTTCCATCGACGATAAAAACTCGTTGAATTCCAGCCAATATGCGATTGCTCGCTATTCCAGCAGAGGGCCGACCCCAGACAATCTCGTAAAGCCCGACGTCGTAAGCACCGGCACAAATATCGTCTCCTTGCGTTCACCTGATTCAACCATCGATAAGCAAAACAAAAACGCAAAGATAGGAAGCGATTATACGTCCCTTTCCGGCACTTCGATGGCGACTCCGATCTGTGCGGGAATCGTCGCATTGATGCTGGAAGCAAAACCCGGCCTCACTCCGAACGAGGTGAAGAAGATTCTGAAGCAAAATGCAAATCCTCTTCCCAATGT
>CAMJRV010000424.1 GCA_946408315.1 uncultured Bacillota bacterium
ACTGAGCAGAAACGATCCGAAGCTGTCGGAAGAAATCAGAAAGCGCATGTTCGTATTTGAAGACATCATCATACTCGATCCGCTTGCGATCCAGAGATTCCTCAGAGAAGTGGATACAAAAGAAATGTCCATCGCCCTCAAAGGAGCCAACAAGGATGTGGCGAATGTCATCTTTGAGAATATGTCGCAGCGTATGGGCGAGACGGTCAGAAGCGAAATGGAGTATCTGCATAACATCCGGGTAAGAGATGTAGAGGATGCGCAGCAGAAGATTGTAGCGATCATACGAAGACTGGAAGAGGAAGGCGAAATCGTCATAGCCAAGGGCGGAAAGGATGATATCATTGTCTAGTATCGTAAAAGCAAAGCTTCTTACCTATGCGCCTATCGCACCTGTGGTGGCAGACGGCGCGGAGGCGGAGTCGGAATGCGAGGCTGCAGTGCCGGAGGAACCTAATATGGCCGAAGTCCATGATGGGGAGGAAACCTTTTTGCGGCAGGCTCTTAAAAAAGCGAAGCACATCGAAAATGAAGCCCAGCTCAAAGCAAATTCTATCATGGAAAATGCCATGAAAAGCAGCAGGGAGATCATGGAAGAGGCTGAGAAAAAGGGCTATGAGGAAGGCTATCTCCGCGGCCTGGTGGATGGAGCCCACGCTTCGGAACTTGCGGCGGAGGAAGGCCTTCTTGAGCTGAAAAGGCTGATCGACCTGTTCCGGACAGATCAGAAAGAGGCTCTGGAAAGAGATGAAAAAGATCTGATGGAACTCGCCTTTGAACTTGCCGGAAAGATTATGAAGCAGCATGTACAGGCTGACGAAAATGCGGTGCAGAAGATGCTGGAAGAGATCGTTCTGGAGAACGAAGGAAGCTTTAAAATTTACTTTTCCGAGTATCAGGAAACGCTGGACATTCATATTGATAAAGCTACGGCGAAGAAATTGAGAAATCTGACGAAGGATGCCAAGCTGGTCGTGATTCAGGGACAGGACCTGATCCTGAGTGAAAACGAAAACGGCATCGTGGATATGAGCGTGCCGGTACAACTGGCGCAGCTGAAAAAAGCGGTGGACCGCATGATCCGGTAAGGAGCTTTCTGGATGGATACGAAAAAATATTGCAATGTGATACGAAATACGGATACCTACTCCTATTTCGGAAAGATAGATAAGGTCATCGGAATGATGATCGAATCCAACGGACCCGAGTGCAAGGTCGGTGATCTCTGCAGAATATACGGACATGGGAGCAAAAGTTATATCGGTGCGGAGGTGGTCGGCTTTCGGGGGAACAAGGTCCTGCTCATGCCTTATGAGGAGCCGGACGGCATCAGCTCCGGAAATCTCGTGGAATCTACCCATTCCGCGTTGAAGATCGGGATGTCAAAGAACCTGATCGGGAGGGTCATCAGCGCCGTCGGCGAGCCTATCGACGATGGAGGTCCCATCGACTGTGAGATGCAGTACGAGGTCCAGAGCACCAGCGCCAACCCCCTTTCCAGGCCGAGGATTCACGATATTCTTGAATTTGGAGTCAAGCCGATTGATGGGCTTCTTACCATCGGGAAGGGGCAGAGGATGGGAATCTTCGCCGGAAGCGGCGTTGGAAAGAGCACGCTGATGGGTATGATCGCCCGGAATGTGAAGGCCGACGTAAACGTCATTGCTTTGGTTGGTGAGAGAGGAAGAGAGGTCCGGGAATTTCTGGAGAGGGACCTTGGACCGGAGGGTCTTGCCCGTTCCGTTCTCGTCGTTGCGACGTCCGATCAACCGCCGATGCAGAGAATGAAATGTGCAATGGTTGCAACCACCATCGCAGAGTATTTCAAGGATATGGGCAATGATGTCCTGCTCATGATGGACTCCCTGACGAGATTTGCCATGGCCCAGAGAGAAATCGGGCTGGCTACGGGAGAACCGCCGGTAGCCAGAGGTTACACGCCTTCCATCTACTCCATGATGCCGAGACTGCTGGAGAGGACCGGGAACTTTGAGAACGGTTCTATCACAGGGATTTATACCGTGCTTGTGGAAGGCGACGACGTAAATGAGCCCATAGCGGACACCGTAAGGGGCATCATCGACGGACATATCGTCTTATCGAGAAAAATAGCAATGCGGAACCACTATCCCGCCATTGATATATTGGGCAGCGTCAGCAGGCTGATGAATGATATCGCCGAGAAGGACCAGATTGATGCTGCCGGGAGACTGCGAAACCTGCTTTCGGTCTACGATGCAAATTACGATCTCGTAAATATCGGCGCATATAAAAGCGGGACGAACCGGGCGCTGGATGAAGCTCTTTCGAAAGTAGATAAAATCAACGATTTCTTACAGCAGGGTATTTATGACAAAATCCCGTATCAGGACAGTGTAGAAATGCTGAAAGGCGCTATTGTATAAAGCGCGACGGAGGATAAGGCCGTGAAGAAGTTTGAATTTCAATTAGAAAAATTATTATCCTACAAAGGGCAGATTCTGGACAGCGAGATGATGACCCTTGCGGTTCTGAACAATCAGTTGTCGGAAGAGCAGGAAAGGCTTCACAAGCTTCGGATGGAACGGGAAGAGTGCGGGGCGGAATGCGAAAACAAGATGCTTGAAAGAACCACGCCGGCGACCTGTCGGATGTACGGCCACTACGCAGAGCATCTGAAAGAACAGATTTTACATACGCAAAGAACGATCGAAGGGCTTACAGTACAGATTGACAGGCAGGTCGAATTGATAAAAAAACTAAAGATGGAAACGAAATCCCTGGAGACATTGAAGACAGCAAGGTACGACGAGTACAAGAAAGAAGATCTGAAAGCTGCGGAGCTGCAGATTGAGGAATTTGTATCGACGTCCAAGATCATGCGCAAAGTCGTCTAGGGAGCTCGCTCACCATACAGGAGTTGCCCGGCCTCAGCTGGAACGCAATTCTTCCATATCTTAGAGGAAAGGAGGGAAATGAGTGAATATCGAAAATAACTGGGGAATGAATCTCGCCTCAGGCGGTTTGAGCGGTACGGCAGCCAGCGGTGTGCAGAGCATGCAGACAGGTGTGTTGTCGGGCCGGGAAAAATCCCTGTTTCAGCAGATGATTTCCCGAATGCTGACAGAACAAAACCCGGCGGCAGACGGTGAAAATGCGCCGGCCGGCAGCCAAGGCCTGCTCGGCGGAACGGCTATGAAAAACAGCGAAGCTGCGGAATCATTGCAGGCTTTGATGGCAGGGATTTTCGGAGCTGTGCCGGTTCTAAATCCGGAGAAAGGGACTCTGGAGATCCAAAGCGATCCCAATGGTTCAAACTTTGAAATTGCAGGGGCGGGTACGATTCTGGGAGACGTTGCTGGAAATCGGCAGAATGCAGGAGTTCCGTCCACACTATGGAAGGGCCCGGCGGAATTGACAGGCATACTGACAGACCCAAAAACCTTGCAGGCCGGCGGAGCGGTAAGCGGTGCGGGGCAGAGTTCTGAAACAGCAGCGCAAAATGGAAATGTTCTTGTTGGCAGTCTTGAAAAAG
>CAMJRV010000425.1 GCA_946408315.1 uncultured Bacillota bacterium
GATGAAATGAAGGGAAGAATCATCGGAAGAGAAGGCAGAAACATCAGAGCGATCGAAACCCTGACGGGAATTGATCTCATCATCGATGATACGCCGGAAGCCGTTATTTTATCCGGATTTGATCCGGTCAGAAGGGAAATCGCAAGACTGTCGCTTGAAAAGCTGATCGTGGATGGAAGAATTCATCCGGCGAGAATCGAAGAGATGGTCGAAAAGGCGGAAAAAGAAGTAAATAACATCATCAAGGAAGAAGGCGAGCAGGCGACGTTCGAGGTAGGCATACATAATCTTCATCCTGAACTGATTAAGCTTCTTGGAAGATTAAAGTACAGAACAAGTTACGGACAAAATGTCCTGAAACATTCCGTGGAGGTCGCTCATCTTGCAGGCTTAATGGCAGGAGAATTGGGACTTGACATCAAAATAGCCAAGCGGGCGGGCTTGCTCCACGACATCGGGAAATCCATTGACCACGAAGTAGAGGGAACCCACGTCGATATCGGAATCGATCTTCTGAGGAAATACAAAGAGTCGGAAGCGGTCATCAACGGTATGGCGGCCCATCACGGAGATTATGAAGCGAAGAGCATGGAAGCCGTTCTCATCGCTGCGGCGGACGCCCTGTCGGCGGCAAGACCCGGCGCCAGGAGAGAAACTCTTGAAACGTATATCAAGAGGCTGCAGAAGCTGGAGGAAATCGCCAATACGACGCCGGGAGTCGAACGGTCCTTCGCCATTCAGGCGGGCCGCGAGATCAGAATCCTAGCGAGACCGGAAGAGATGAACGACGAAGAAATCGTATTCCTGGCAAGGGAGATCAGCAAGAAGATCGAAAGCGAACTGGAATATCCGGGACAGATCAAGGTCAATGTCATCAGAGAAACAAGAGCAATCGAATATGCGAAATAAAGAGAAGAGGCTTATGCCTCTTCTTTCGTGGAGGGCAAAATGTTTGTTTATTTAGATAACAGTGCCACGACGAAGCCGTATCGGGAAGTCATTGAGACCATGGTAAACTATATGGAGCATGACTTCGGGAACCCCTCCTCCCTTCACAGAATGGGGATCACTGCCGAGAAAGGGATGAAGGAAGCCCGGAAGTCGGTCGCATCGTCTCTGGGGGTCAGGGAAGAGGAAATCTATTTCACCTCGGGAGGAACAGAGGCCGATAATACCGCTCTGTTCGGCGCCGTGCAGGCGAGGAAGCGGAGAGGAAATAAGATCATCACCTCCAGGATCGAGCATCCGGCTATTCTTGAGAGCTGCCGGAAGCTGGAAGAAATGGGGTTCCAGGTAGTGTATCTTCCTGTGGACCGGCGGGGTATGATCGATATGGACGCCCTGGAAAATGAACTGGACAATCAGACGATCCTGATCACAGTCATGCAGGTGAACAATGAGGTGGGATCGATCCAGCCCATTTCGGAAATCGTGGAACGGAAGGAACGAATCGGAAAAAAACTTGGAACGGAAATCCTGCTGCATACCGACGCGGTCCAGTCTTACGGCAAACTGCCGGTCCGGATGGATGGAATCGACCTGCTTTCGGTCAGCGGCCATAAAATACACGGACCGAAGGGCGTCGGCGCCCTCTATGTCAGAAAGGGCCTCAACCTGCCGCCTTACCTGATCGGCGGCGGGCAGGAGCGGGGCTTGCGCTCAGGGACCGAAAATGTCCCGGCAGTTGCAGGCTTTGGAACCGCGGCGGATCTGAGCAGAAAAAATTTTGGCGAGCGGATAGAAGCCATGAAGCGGATAAAGACTTATCTGGACGAAGGAATTCGGACCGAGATTCCGGATATCGTCTTTAACAGCGGTCCGGAAGGAAGTCCGGCCATTACAAACGTCAGCTTTTCAGGCGTGCGGGGCGAGGTACTGCTTCACACGCTGGAGCAATCCGAAATTTACGTGTCGACAGGGTCCGCCTGCTCCTCCAGAAAGAAAGGACAGAGCCATGTACTGAAAGCCATGGGTCTTTCCGACCGGGAGATCGAAGGGGCGATTCGGTTCAGCTTCAGTGAATTCAACACGGTAGAAGAGATGGATTTTGTTTTGGATCGATTGAAAGACGCTGTCCTGAAATTCAGAAAGCTGGGCAGTTTTAGGTAATAGCTCGCCCAATTTGCAAGGCAAATTGCCGGCGAACTTATGCAACACTATCACAAATCTCTGATTTGTAGATAGTGACTGCGAAGAATAGAAAGGAAAGGGAACGATGGAAGAACGGAATACCTTTATCGTCAGGTGCGGCGAGGTTGCCCTGAAAGGCTTGAATAAGCCATATTTTGAAAGAATGCTCGTTGACCGTATCCGGCGCAGGCTGAAAAAATATGAGGGGGTCGAGGTAAGAAGACACGAGGGCCTCATCTTTGTAAAAGCTCCGAAGGAGCATGATTCCGACCGAATTGTCGGGGACATTTCGAGAGTATTCGGAGTCGCCTCCATCAGTCCTGCCATTGAAACGGCATCCGATCTGGAAGAGATCGGACAGGCTGCGATAGAATATATGCTGCGCCTGATCGAGAAGAAGGGCGTGAAAACCTTTAAAGTGGACGCGAAGCGCGCCGACAAGAATTTTCCGGTAAAATCTCCCGACATTGCACGGCAGGTGGGGGCAAAGGTATTGATCGGGTGCAAGGTGCTTAAAGTAGATGTTCATAATCCCGACTGTCTCCTTTTCGTGGATGTGCGTCGGGACAAGTCTTATATTTACGAACAAAAAATATCGGGTTTCGGAGGCCTTCCTTTGGGTACAAATGGTAAAGGGATGATTCTCCTGTCAGGTGGGATAGACAGTCCGGTTGCGGCCTGGATGATGGCAAAGCGCGGAATGCTCATTGAGGCCGTTCATTTTCATTCCTATCCTTACACAAGCGAGAGAGCCCAGGAAAAGGTTGTCGATCTGGCAGGCATCGTCGCAGGCTACTGCGGCAGATTTAAGATGCATGTCATCAACCTATTACCGATTCAGGAAATGATCGTTCAGAACTGTCCGGAGGAGGAGACGACGATTCTGGTCCGCAGATTCATGATGCGGATTGCGGAAAAGGTGGCCCAGGAGACGGACTGCTACATGCTGATTACCGGAGAAAACCTAGGTCAGGTGGCAAGCCAGACGGCGGAGGCCCTTGTCGTTACCGATCAATCCGTTCAGATGCCGGTGATGAGGCCCCTCATCGCGATGGACAAGGTCGACATCATGGAAATAGCGAAAAACATCGGAACCTATGAGACGTCGATTCTGCCCTATGAAGACTGCTGTACCGTTTTTCTGCCAAAGCATCCGACGACAAAGCCAAAACTGGCTAAGATATTGGAGTCGGAAAGCAGGCTGGAGGTGGAGCAGCTGATTGCGGATGCGGTGGCTTCCAAGGAAACGGTCACCATCTACCCGGCGGAATAAAGCATCAGCCTGAAGATCAAAGTAATAATCGCAGAACAAATTGAAGAAGAGTACGAAGAAGGAGATGCAGCTGTGAAAACACACCCTAATAC
>CAMJRV010000426.1 GCA_946408315.1 uncultured Bacillota bacterium
TACGACGCTGACCTTTTGGAGCATTTCTGCTGCTTCCCGAAATTCTTCCTCCGTAAGAAAGTCCGCAAGCTCGTCCTTAAAGTCTCCGGCAATAATTCCCGTCCCCTCCAGACCGGCCTGCTTTGTCATCAGGATGTAATCTCCCGGCTTCATGTTTTCCGCCTGCTGGGACGACCATTTTTCGCCCCTTCCGATGGCGGTGGACACGATGACCGGCTTCGTCACGGCGGGAGTAATCTCCGTATGGCCGCCGATGATCTCCACGCCCAGCTCCGCCGAAGTCTGGCCTGCCTGCTTCATGATCTCCTCCACCTGTTCTTCCGTGGTCCCTTCCGGGAGCATGACAGCCAGCATGATACCCAGCGGTTCGATTCCGTTGGAGGCAATGTCGTTACAGGAAATATGGACGGCAAGCCTTCCGATTTCCCCTACGGCTGCGGTGATGGGGTCCGTTGACAGGACACACTCGTAGGAGCCGAAATCCACTACGGCGCAGTCCTCGCCGATCCCCGGACGGGTAATGACCTCCGGTCTCTTAAATTTAATATTCTTGAACACGACTTCCTCAAGAAGCCTGCTGTCTAGCTTTCCGGTTTTCAGCATTTTTTCCACCTCTGTATCCTAGTCTTATCGCTGACTAAAATTATACTATATGTTTTCATCGAGCTCAATATAATATGATATACTGGAAGCAGGAGGAAGAAAATATGTCTGATAAACCTGGGAGAAATGATTTCTGCTGGTGCGGCAGCGGGCGCAAATATAAAAAATGCCACGCCCCGATTGAGGATCGCATGGACGCCTGCAGTTCAGAGGGACACGAGGTTCCCCACCTCAAATTACTGAAAACCCAACAGCAAATAGAAGGGATACGGGAGAGCGGGAAGCGCAACACGGCCCTATTGGATTTTATCGGAGATTATGTCGCCGATGGAGTGACCACCGAAGAACTCGATCGTCTCATCGATACAAAGACAAGAGAGTTCGGCGGCGTACCGGCGACGCTCCACTATAACGGCTATCCCAAAAGCGTCTGCGTTTCAATCGACGACGTTGTATGCCACGGCATCCCATCAGACCGTGTAATCCTGAAAAACGGAGATATCGTGAATATCGACGTCTCCACGATCTATAACGGCTTTTTTTCGGATTCTTCCCGCATGTTTCTTGTCGGTGATGTTTCCGGCGAGAAACGAAGGCTGGTCGATGTCGCGAAGGAATGCATGGAACTGGGTATTGAACAGGTAAAGCCCTGGAGCTTTCTGGGAGATATCGGTCAGGCCATCAACGATCATGCCAGAAAAAACGGCTATTCCGTCGTTCGTGAAATCGGCGGCCATGGCGTCGGCCTTCAATTTCACGAAGATCCTTGGGTCAGCCATGTATCCCAACAGGGAACCGGGATGCTTCTGGTTCCAGGTCTTGTTTTCACCGTAGAGCCTATGGTCAATATGGGAAAAGCCGGTGTATTCGTCGACAAGGATGATAGCTGGACCGTTTATACTCAGGACGGAAAGCCTTCTGCGCAGTGGGAAAAAACAGTGCTCGTTACAGAAACGGGCTATGAAATACTCGCCTATTAAAAAAACCGCAGGACTTAAGTCCTGCGGCAAAGTTTTTTTCTGTTACAGCAGCGCCTCGATGCGCTCCATCAGAACCTCTTTGGATTCACATGCCATCATGCCGAGTGTGGCGATAATTTTCCCTTCCTTTATATATACGATGGAGGGGAACTCTTTTACTCCCAGTCTGTCGGCCAGGCCCTTCGACTTGTAGACGTCGACCTTCGTCACCTTCAGCTTACCCTCGTATTTCTCTTCCAGGGCTTCCACCGCAGGGAGCAGGGCTCTGCATTCCGGAGAAACGGCGTTCCAGACGAACACGATGCCCGGAAGCTCTCCGCCCATGATCTGGTCTTTGAAGATTTCGCTTTCCGCGATATACTTCTCCGCTCCGTACCCGGCGATGGCGCCGTCTCCTACAGCCGTTGCCACCTGCTTCAGGAATTTATCTCTCACATCCCCCGCCGCAAATACACCCGGGATATTGGTTTCCATCTTCTCGTTGGTGATCACATAGCCGGGCCGGTTCATCTCAATCTGCTCCTGGAATATCTCCGTATTGGGAATATATCCGATGAACAGGAAGCAGGAATCCACCGGGACCTTGATCAACTCGTCGGTCTTCGTATTTTTCAGTACAACGCCGGAAAGCCTTTCCTCTCCGACAAATTCCTCAGGAAGTGTATTCCAGATAAACTCCATCTTCGAATTTTCCAGTGCCTGGCCCTTAGCGATCTCATTGCAGTCCATGATGCCTTCATCGTGCATGACGGATACGATCACTTTATCGGCAAACTTGGTGAGGAACATACCCTCTTCAATGGCGGCGTCTCCGCTGCCGATGACCATGATGGTCTTTCCCGTGTTGGCCGCTGCGTCGCAGGTGGCACAGAAAGAGATCCCCTTATCGTAAAGGAACAGGTCCTCACCCTTTGCTCCGGTCAGGCGCGGTTTTCCGCCTGATGCGATGATTACGACCTTCGCTTCATAATTCGTCCGGAAGGTTTCGACGATCTTCGTATCGCCGGAAAGCTGCACTCCCTTCACGTCCGTGAGTTTGAAGTTCACGCCGAATTTTTTCGCCTGCTTGTGGAACAAGTCCATAAGTCCCAGACCCGTGGCCCCGTCCGGAAATCCGGGATAATTCTCTATTTCGTTGGTGTAGGTTGCAAGGCCGCCCACCAGAGATTTTTCTATCAACAATGTTTTCAGCCTGGCTCTGCCACAGTAAATACCGGCAGTCAACCCCGCGGCGCCGCCGCCGATGATCACCACGTCATACTGTTCTACTTTCTTTTCCATTTTTATTCCTTTCATGAAGTAAATCCAAGCAAATGATATCTGCGCCACGCCGGGTGTGTCTCCTTTCCAGGGGATACACCCGGTGTGGCGGTGAGGTTGTGAATCGTAACATGGATTTACATAAAGAATCTCGCTAACAATTTGCTTCCGATAAAGGCTCCGATCAGCAGCGCAAATGCAAACACCCAACCCGACAGGGAGAGGGAAGCGATTCCGCTGAACAGCGCTCCGATGTTACAGCCGAAGGCCAGCCTTGCGCCGTAGCCCATCAGCAATCCGCCCAGAACCGCAGCAACCACCTGCCGGACCGACTTGATCTTCTTGAATTTAAACTGAGAGGCCAGCAGCGTAGCCGCCAGAGCGCCGATAATGATACCCACGTCCTGAATCGAGCCCGGATCGTTTAGAAACCCGGCGCTCAGGGTGTTCTGAGCTCCGGCGGAAGAGAAGTAGAACCATTTGTCCACACTGCCGCCCAGGGCTTCAAAGATCCACGCGCCCCAGTTTGCAAAAGGTCCCGAAACGCCCCAAGGATTTCCCGAAGCGGCCAGCAGCGCTACCTGGAGAATGGAAAGCAGCACTGCGCCGGTCACGTATGTAAACGGGTTTTTAAAGATCATTGTATAGTAT
>CAMJRV010000427.1 GCA_946408315.1 uncultured Bacillota bacterium
GGGTTTGCATGCATCAAACGGCTGATAAATCAGTATCGGGGCGATGCGTTTGCCATTGGAGCCGGTACTGTTTCTAAAAAAAGTGAGATTGATCAGCTCGTTGATCTGGGTGTTACCTTCCTTCTGACTCCGGGCTATGATGAAAATATTGTCTCCTATGCGCTTGAAAAGGGACTTGATGTACTTCCCGGTGTGTTAACTCCTTCCGATGTGCAAAAGGCGGTAAACCAGGGAATTACGCTTCTCAAGCTTTTTCCTGCCGACGCCTTTGGGATGAAATATATTAAAAGCCTGAAGGGTCCTTTCCCGAACACCGATTATGTAGCGGTGGGGGGAGTAAATCAAAATAATGTGGCCGAGTTTTTTAAAGCAGGATTTTCAGGTGTGGCAATCGGTTCCAATTTGGTGCCGCAAAATGCGACAGGTAACGATCTGAAGATGATTGAACAAGCGGCCGAAGCCTATGTGGCGGCAATCAGGGAGGCGGATGAAAATGTACTTGATAAAAAACATGACACGTTTACAGGTGGCGGAGAGAATTAAAGCGTTTCCGGTGGCCATTGTGCCGATCGGCAGTACGGAACAGCACGGGCCTCACTTGCCGCTCGGAACTGATGTTTTTTTGGCGGAGAAGCTGGCAGGTATGGTTTCCGACCGAACCGGCGCTATGGTATTCCCTTCTCTTAATTTCGGCTACGCATGGAGCTGGAGAGATATTCCCGGAACGGTAAGTATGCCGCAAGAGCACTTGCAAATTGTGCTGATTGATATTGTAAAAAGCGTTGAGCGATATGGCATCAAGCTTTTGGTTTTTCTCAATGGACACGAAGCCAATTGCTCCTCAGTAAAATATGCTGTTCGAACGGCCCAGGACGAGACAGACGTCAAGCTTTTGGGCATGTTTTATCCCGGCCTGGCGAAGCTGTATGAGCAGCATATCGAATCGCCGACCTGGGGGGGTATGTTTCATGCCTGTGAGTTTGAAACTTCTCTGATGCTGGCAGTCGATGAGAATCTGGTAGATATGTCCCTTGCATGCAAGGAATATCCCGAACCTCCGGTTTTATATGGAATAGACAATTCATCCATCGGAGATATCAGTCAAAGCGGCGTTTATGGGGACGCCACACTGGCTACCAGAGAAAAAGGCGAAAAACTATTTTCAGGCTTTGCTGAAAATGTTGCTGATCTTGTGATGACTGCTTATAAGAATATGGAACGTGCGGATCTGAAAGGGGGCTCCAAATGATTTCTTTAGAAACCATTTGGAGTCATCCCCGCCGCGGCTATTGCTATACACCCTTGATGGACTGCGTGATTTGCTCAAACTCAGCCTCCGCATCTTTGTATTCCGACTTTAAGGACCAGCATATGATTTGTCCGTAATTATTTTCTCCGTCAATATAGGTCAATAAATAGGTAATATTTAATTTATCTATCGTTCCGCTCAAGACATATTGTATGGCCGGGCATCCGTTTACGCTTAATTCCACAGGCTCGCTCAACTGATCGTTTTCGACATTGTCCAGAGTCGTTCCCCTGGTAATTTCCATCCACTCGTCGAAGCTGTACTCCAGATCTATTTTCGATTCAATCAGAGCAATCATATATCTTTCCCGATGGCTCGCCCCCATCGCCAGCTCGGCGTCATCATGCAGATCGTCCATTTCCTTCCAACCCTGGGGGAATCACAGCAGAAAACTTTCCATCTTCCGACTGAAGCCTTTGAATCTTCCCATCCGTTTTGGCTGCCGATCTATAGTATCGAGGAATATACTTCCATTATTTTTCCCGACCTGCCAATAAAAATTAAGCCATGAAAAGGGACTGGACACAATAGATTTTTCAATCACTTGTGCATCAGCCCCATTTTTTCTGTTATTGTTAGAAGTGGTTCGCTTCATCCGCCATAGCTTCTTCCTTGGTTCTGTGAATGGTACCCCTTGGATGCTGAGGCGGCGCATAAATGGAATACAGTTTTAACGGTCTATTGCCTGTGTTAATCAGGTTATGCCATGTGCCTGCCGGGATAATAACCGCAAAATCTTCATGGACCTCTTCCTGATAATTCAGTCCGTCTCTTTGGTATCCCATCTTGACCAGTCCTCGGCCCTCCTCGATTCGTATAAATTGATCGAGATTCGGGTGAACCTCCTGGCCGATATCCTCACCAGGTTTGAGGCTCATTAACGTCAGCTGCAGATGGTCGCCTGTCCATAAGACGGTACGAAAATAGTTATTTGCCTCTGTCATGTTTTCTATGTTAAAGACAATCGGCCTGGGGCCGTAATCGGTCAAATCGCGATCATAGGTTCTATTATAACCATACATTGAGATCATTCCCTTCATAGATGTTTATATGGCTATCATATTCTCTGTTCCATAATTTGTTCCTATACTTATTGACAACTATCGATATGGCGCATACAATGATATCGATAAGTTTCAATGTCATCGATAAGTATAAATATTCAATGGAGGATTACCTTATGAACAGATCCTATGCGGAGTATGTACCGGTATTTAAAGCACTCTCAGACGAAACACGCTTAAAGATCATAGATATGCTGTCCTGCGAGGAGATGTGCGCCTGCCATATCCTTGAGGAATTCAGCATTTCTCAATCCACTCTCAGCTATCACATGAAGATCCTTTCGGACAGCGGCCTGGTAAATGCCCGGCGAGACGGCGCGTGGATGAAATACACCCTGAATGAGGCGAGAACAGAGGAAGTCCTTTTATTTTACTCCAACATTATCAAAAAGAAGAGCGATTGTATCTGCACATGCGTCAGCAAGTAAGGAGGGGAGAAGATTATGGGAAGCTGTTGTTCTGAAATGAAGAAACCTTGCTGCTGCAGCGCAGCAAGCGTCGTTGAGACTTCTACCGCCCTTTCGGCGAAAGACAGGTTCGGTACGTGGAAGGTCCGGTGGGGCATCAACAGGATGAACTATAAGGTGAATCCCGGACTTTATTATATCGGCCGGCCAAATTCGGATTCGCCTGTTCTGGTAACGGCAAACTACAAAATGAGCTTCGATGCTTTAAGAAAAGAACTGTCGGGCATTTCGGCCTGGATCCTCGTCCTTGATACGAAAGGCGTCAACGTATGGTGTGCAGCCGGAAAGGGAACCTTCGGAACGGAGGAACTCTTAAAAAGGCTTGAAGCTACCGGACTTTCAGAAGTTGTCGATCATAAAACGCTGATATTGCCGCAGTTGGGCGCAGTTGGCGTATCTGCCCACGAAATCATGAAACGGTCGGGCTTTAAAGTTGTTTATGGACCGGTTAGAGCGGAAGACGTTCCCCAATTTCTGAAAAACGGAATGCAAACAGACAGAGAGATGCGAACCGTACGATTTAACTTTATTGATCGGGCGGTTTTAACCCCTGTTGAATTCGTCGGCGCAATAAAACCTACTCTGATCCTGTTCGGGATCATGTTTTTGCTTAACGAAACAGGGATTTCGCAATTTACAGGGCTGGACCTC
>CAMJRV010000428.1 GCA_946408315.1 uncultured Bacillota bacterium
AAATATTGGCGGCGCGTTTGGTTCCGCAGTGCTTGCAACGGTTGTAAGCCTTTCCCTTCAAGACAAAGAACCAACGATTCCACTCATGACCACTGCTTACCACGATGGTTTCATGTTGGCATTACTCCTTAGCTTGGTATTGCTCATTCCAACTTTGTTCTTAACGAACAAGATTTCTAGTAATTCTGTTTTGAGAAAGCCGACAGAACAAGCATCTGGCCGATAAGCGCCGCCACAAGCGCCAGCCATAAGAATTTTATCCCGATAGTATGGATTATCGAATTGTGACAGAAGAGCGAAAAATTGTCTCGAGCCAGGTTGTGATCTCTTCCGGTGCAACAGCACCGTTTACAGCAATGCCAGGTAGGATTATGGATTTTGAGCACTCTTTGGCTATATCATTTTCAATTTGGCCAAAGCCGCCGCCTCCATGAGTACAAAAGGGAACTATTGTTTTGCCCTTAAAATCATGTTGTTTTAGAAAACTCATAACCGGCGGAGCTAATGTTTTGAACCAGTTAGGCGTACCTATAAATATTATTTGATACTCATTTATAGGCTCATTTCCAGATATCAGTTTAGGGCAAAATCCGCGAGAGATCTGATTTCGTACTTCTTTAGTGGCTGTATTATAGTCAAAAGAGTAATTTTTATCAGGGATCAATTCCCTCAGAGTACCATCCGTCTGTTTTCCTATTTCTAATGCTAAGTTCTTTGTGTTTTGAAAAAGTGAATAATAAGCGATCAGTGTGTTATTCATATAGTTACCTTCATAATTAAATCATTCAGTGCTGCTCTTTCCTTTTCGAGGCTTTTATCAGCCGCACTGAGCATCTCGGTCAAGCGGCTTATAACATGCTCGATCTGACTTTTCGTATCCTGTACCTGCGTTTGAGATTGATTAATTTTACTCAACACGGCCCAGTCTGCAAACAATCCGTCGAAAAAATAGTCCGCAAAACATAAGAAGCCATCAATACCGATCTGCATATCCGCGGAAATCGTCACATCGGTCAGTTCTGTTTTAAAACGGCGCAGCTGTACCTGCAGACACTCAACCTGCTGTTGCGCTTCATCCAGATGACCGTGCTTTACCATATCCGAGATCAGCCCGCCGCCCATCAAATCCCAAGTGCCCCAGCCTTCTGCACTATCAAGGCTGGACAAAATATGATCGGCGGTTCCAAGCGCTGCCTGACCGGCCGCAAGCGCCTCTTGGATTTCTTTAATCTGCCCCTCCAGATAGGAGATACGTTCCTCAGCCCGAAGAATTTCCTCAGCATCTTGCGTACCCAGGGATTTAATAGCCTCCAGCTTATCCTTCAGCATCCGCTCGTACTGCTGCTCGCACCCGCGCAGTTTACCAAGCTCTGCCTCATAGCGTTTGATGTCTTCCTCAACCGTATAAAGTTCCCTTGCGGCGACGTCGTACTTAACGCTGGCAGCGTAGGCTTCTTCGCGCTCCTTATCCAGCTTTTCATCCATCCTGCCGATGACTCCATAGAAGAAGGCGGCCAAACTACGGCCTTCCAGACGTTCAACATCGGCTTGCTCCTCCAACTTATCTTTTTTAAACGCATCGACTTTGACGCGCAAAGACGCGCGTTGAACGTATAATTCCCTCAGCTTGGACTCTTTGTGCTTTTTTTGTTCAACCTGCTGCCGCAGAAGCTGTATTTTCTCATCATAATAATATGTCACAGTAAACTCCTTTCGATTCTATAGTTTCAACACATCCGGCACGTTTCATTATACCATCATCACCCCAAAACACAATGATATCACTTATATAGTTGACAAAAGCAACTAAATTTCAGTAAAATAAAGTTGACTAATGCAACTATTTAGGAGTGGAAAATGGAAAATAAAATTGAGACCGTTGAGCGCGTTCGGGAATTTAATCGGTTTTATACCGTTATAATCGGCATTTTGAACCGAAATTTCCTTGGTACTGATTATTCGGTAACAGAAACTCGTATTCTGTTTGAATTACAATCAAATCCTAAAAGCACCGCCAACTCCTTAATCGAGAAGCTGCAGATCGACAAAAGCTACATGAGCAGAATCCTCAAATCTTTTGAGAAGAAAGGATTTATCACAAAGCAAGTAGCTTCGGAGGACAAACGCTCCTATCTCATTCAACTTACCCAAAAAGGGAACGATAAAGTTGATGAATTAATCAAGGTTACGAACAGGCAAATTGAAGGGTTGGTTGAACCGCTCTCCGCCGGTGAATGTGAGGAAATGGTTGAAGCAATGGATATTATCACGAAATGCCTACAAAAAGAGAAATCTGCAGGGGGTTTGGCAAATGAAAATAGTAAGCGGAGATAACTACATAAGAGAGATTAAGAAATTGATTGAAACATATACTGCTTCCATCGGACGAAATCTTGATTTTCAAAATCTTAATGAAGAGCTGCAAGATTTCCCTTCAAAATACAGCTATCCAAAAGGAAGGCTTTTAGCTGCTGTTTCTGATGGAGGAGAAGTAATCGGCTGTGTCGCCTATACGAAAAAATCAACTACGCGAAGTGAAATGAAGCGGTTGTATGTTAGGCCTGAATACCGAAAACTCAAAGCCGGTCGCGCATTAGCCGAAACAATTATAAACGAAGCCAGAAATGACGGATACAAGGAAATGGTATTAGACACTTTAAGTCCTATGCAAAGCGCCATCAAATTATATAAAAGTTTAGGCTTTATAGAAATTCCTCCTTACTATGATAATCCAATGGAGGATGTCATCTATATGAAATTGGAACTATAGGTCTTATTCCATAACGACCACTCCCGTATCTAATTTTATTTTTAATAAAACCCTGCTTCCTTCGGAATCCGAAGTGTATTTTTTACATTCAAGCAAGAAAATATTATCTGTTATGGAAGGCTCTGAAGCAACATTGAAAACATAATCTCCCTGAATTTGGTTTTCCAGACTGAATTCTCGTTCCGGCTCGCCGCGTTTTCTCACGATAAACGTACTCTTATGGCTAAAATTTAAGGGGTATCCCACATAATATTCTTTTCCATAATAATAGTCCGACCACGCTGCCCTGGGCAATGTTGATCCAATTATACCGTCGGAAATGATGGGCCGAAAAGGATTCCCGCTTTCGATCCGCAGTCCATTCCGTTTGTCGTACGAATATTCCCAACCAAATTCCTCTACGGCAAACCTCCAGGTCAGAGGGAAATAGGTTACGCCGCGAAAGTTGAGGATAGGATATTCTTCTTTCCGGTTATCGAGATATTTTTTCGGATTTGTCGTATTCAATGCAATGCCGTATTCAGCAACCGTGGCGGTATAGCTTTTCTTATTGGGAGTTTTCGCGGAAGAAATTTTTAACTGATTGGAACGGTCTTCCGCCACACCGACGAACAAAACGCTTTTATCGCCATATTCACGACTCGTTTCATACCAGTTCGCTTTCACCCCTAAAAATCTTGCGTAGTCATACGCCATAGGAAAATACGTAATATCCTTATAT
>CAMJRV010000429.1 GCA_946408315.1 uncultured Bacillota bacterium
ACCGAGTTCCCTGTGAGGAAATTTTCCGCGATGCTGGATTCTACGAGGGTGCCGTTCCCGTCAAACTGTGGGTAGATGCGTTGAAAGCTACCGGATTTGACGGCTGGTGGGCGTATGAAACCTTCTCTAAACGTGAATCAGAAGAAGAAGTTTACACGTTTGCCCAATATGTTCACGATGAGCTTCGAAAACTCGTTGGCAGATAAAGAGAAGCAAAAAAACAGATCGCCGCGGTTTCGCATGATCGCGTCAAAATTAAATGATAGCATATGTTTTTTTAAGGGGAGTCGTTATGACTCCCCTTTTCTCCATTTTTTGATTGACAAAAGAAAAAAACCATCATATAATGACCATGTGGTCACTGGTTAGTTGCAACTAATCCGGTAGCCGGATAAGATCTGTTGGAGTCCGGCGCCGGGATGAAAGTAAGGGGGGGAGCAGGAATTGGAACCGATTATCAGGCTTACGAACGTAGTAAAAGAGTATAACATGGGCGAGATCACCATCAGAGCGGCGGACGGAATTTCTTTTGAGGTAGGTCAGGGGGAGCTGGTGGTGGTACTCGGACCCAGCGGAGCAGGTAAGAGCACCGTGCTGAATATACTGGGCGGTATGGACAGTGCCACATCTGGAAAGGTTTTTGTCAATGGACAGGACATTACACAGTTCGGCAGGAATGAGCTGACCATATACAGGAGAAAACACATCGGCTTTGTCTTTCAGTTCTATAATCTGATGCCGAATCTCACCGCTTTGGAAAATGTTGAGATCGCGGCACAGATCTGTGACGATCCTTTAAAAGCTTCAATGATTCTGGAAAACGTAGGTCTTGGAGAGCGTATGAACAATTTTCCGGCCCAGCTTTCCGGCGGAGAGCAGCAGCGCGTGTCCATCGCCAGAGCGGTGGCGAAAAACCCGACCCTGCTTTTGTGCGATGAGCCCACAGGAGCGCTGGACTATGTGACCGGCAAATCCATCCTGAAACTGCTCCGGGATGTGAACCGCGATTATCATAAGACCGTCATGATTATCACCCACAACAGCCCCATCGCGCAGATGGCGGATAAGGTGATCAAAATAAAAAACGGAAAGGTGGAGGCCGTTGAAGTCAATGCGGATCCCATACCGATCGAAAGGATTGAATGGTAATGTTTCTCTTTCTGAAAAAATCCCTGCGGGATCTGAACGAATCAAAGGGGCAGTTCGTATCGGTCCTTGCGGTGGTCCTCATAGGGGTGATGTTTTATACCGGACTTTATTCCGCCCTGGAAGGTCTTTCCGGGGCAGGCCAGAGGTATTTCACGGAATATAGGCTGGGGGACCTGTGGAGCACAGTGTACCGCGCTCCTGAAGGAGCGGTGGAACGGATTGGAGAGATTTCGGGAGTTAAAATGGCCGAGGGCAGGATCGTACAGGATGTCCGGATCTTTATGGGCGACAGGAACGCAATGGTCAGACTGATCTCTCTTCCCGATAAAAAAAGAGAGATCGTCAATGACATCGCCATGAAATCGGGCAGTTATTTTTCATCCAATGCGGGCAACCAATGCATCGTATCGGAAGACTTTTTCAAGGCGAATCACATGGTGATCGGGCAGACCATCGAGCCGATCATCAACGGGGAGAGAGTCAAGCTTTCTGTTGTGGGGACGGCCAAAAGCCCGGAATATACATATGAGATCAGGGATGCGACAGAAGTTTTCCCCGATCATGAAAAATTCGGCGTGGTGTATGTAAAAAAATCATATTTGCAGACGATCCTCGATTTCAGAGGTTCGGTAAACGATATCAGCGTACTTCTTGACAGGGACGGCAATCTCAAAAAGGTCAAGGATGAGATGGAAAAAGTTCTGGACCAGTACGGTCTTGTCAGCACCGTCGAGAAGAAAGATCAGATCAGCTACAACATGTTTCACTCGGATGAAACGGGGCTGAAAGCCATGGCGGCGATTTTCCCCATGTTGTTTTTTATCGCGTCGGCGGCCATTATCTATATTACTATGACAAGAATGATCGAAAATCAGAGAACTCTGATGGGAGTGTTGAAAGCCCTGGGTTACAGTGATTGGGAAATCATGCTGCATTATCAGACGTATCCTCTGCTGGTGGGGGTCCTGGGAAGCCTCCTGGGTTCCCTGATCGGAATCTTTTTTACCGGGAAAGGTCTGCTCACCATATTTAACGCCTTTTATAACCTCCCCACGGAGAGCCATTCCGCGCATCTGGGAATTGCGGTGCCGGCCTCACTGATCGCTTTGTTCTTCTGCGTTTTCGCAGGATATAACGCTTGCCGTAAGGAGTTGCTTCTGGTTCCGGCGGAGTCCATGAGGCCGAAACCTCCGGCCTCCGGGAGAAGGACCCTTCTGGAAAACTTTCAGTTTCTCTGGGAGCGCATCAATTTCAGCTGGAAGATCATATTCCGAAATCTGTTCCGGTATAAGCGGCGTTCGGCAATGGCGTCTGTCGGGATCATCTTTTCCATGGCATTGCTCCTCGTCGCCCTGGGATTTCGGAGTTCCATGGACAACGTGATCGAGGTGCAGTATGAAGATATTCAGAAATTTGACTTGAAAATCAATCTGACTCAAATGCTGGACGTCGATGAGTTAAATTATATCAGAAGCCTGGATCACGTCGTATCCGTTGAACCGGTTATGGAGACCGGAATGGAAATCACAAACGGATGGAAGAAGAAGGACATCGGAGTCATCGCCTTGGAAAGCGAGTCCAAATTATACGGCGTGTATGACAGAAATGGGGATCCGACAATTCTGCCGGCCGACGGCGTCCTTCTGCCTGCCCGGCTTATGGAAACCATGGGACTGCGCACGGGTGACCGGGTGACCCTCCGCTCCTATTATCCGGGAAAGAGCGAAGACAGGAACAAAAAAACTGTCGTGGTGAAGGGCGAGACCTCGCAGTTTATCGGACAGAGCGCAGTTTGCAGCATGGATTATATCGATTATCTGCTGGATGAAGGCGCCGTGGCAAACGCAGCCCATATCAGGCTGGATGATCCGAAATACGAAAAAGAGGTAATGGATAAGCTGAAGGATATTCTTGCGATCAATACGATCCAGTCCAAATCGGAGGTTGCCGCCAACACGAACAAGCAGATGCAATCGATGAACACGATTATCTTCTTCATGCTGTTCGGGGCCAGCATATTGGCCGTCGCTGTGATATACAACATTACGAATATCAATATTTTTGAGCGCAGAAGGGAAATCGCCACTCTTGCGGTGCTGGGCTTCACCTCCGCGGAGCTCAAGAGCCTGGTATTCAATGAAAATTTTTTTATCAGTGTATTCGGGATCCTGATCGGCATTCCCATGGGCAGATTCTTCGTCGAGCTGGCGATAAAAACTCAGGCCACCGAAACCATGCAGCTGCCGATGATCATGAGTCCGGCCAATTACCTGATCGCCGCGCTTCTGGTCATGGCCTTTACGGCGGTCGCCAATTTCCTGCTCAGAAATAAAATAAC
>CAMJRV010000430.1 GCA_946408315.1 uncultured Bacillota bacterium
CTTTTTTTCATGTTCATTACCCTCCTCGTTTTATTTGATGGCCTTACTTTATCACTCAAATATTTGCGAATTGCTTAAGAATTGTTTGTGAAATATTAAAAAGCTGCTATCTCATCCGGCAGACCCGGCCGCTTTATCGCATTGCAGTAGCCGTGATTTTGCCCTCGCGTTTGAGCCACTGTGCTTCATCATGCAGCGTTTCCGCATAAGAGCGGGTTTTATAACCCAATTCTTTACTGGCCTTGCTGTAGTCGAAGGTGTTGTTGCGGGCGAGGTTGTAGACGGAAAAGCTCGTCATAATCGGCTGTTTTCCAGTTTTTTTCGCTTTCCTCTCCATTCTTTTTGCGATGAAACCGGCAATGCTCAAGGGAAGGTAGAATCTGATCGGCTTGCATCCGAGGTTGTTGTGGAGAATCCGGCAGAGTTCCTTCAGTGTAACCTCTTCATTGCCGAGGATATAGCATTCTCCCTTGCGTCCTTTGTCAGCCGCCATGATACAGCCATATGCAAGATCACGCACGTCGCAAAGATTGAAGGAGCCCCGCATGCCAATGGCCATTTCGCCATTGACGATCTGAATAACCGTTTTGGTCGTTTCACCCACGGCATAGTCGTTGGGGCCTAGGATGCCGCTGGGATGGACGATGCAGGCGTTCAACCCGCGCAGCCTGACCGCGTCCAGTACCTTCTGAGAAGCCATCGCCTTAGTGCGGCTGTACCAGCCCACTACCTTGTCGGGGTCAAACTCATTGACTTCTCTGATTTTCTGACCCTTGGGCGCTTCGGGGATAGCGCCGGTGCTGCTGACATAAACCAGTTTGTTGCACTCAGGATGGTTTAGACAGGCATCAATGATGTTCTGCGTTCCACCGACGTTGATATCGATCAGCTTTTGATTGAAATCAGGATTCACCGTCACCATGCTGGCGCAATGGATGACAATGGACTCCATGCCTATGGGGATGGTAAAGAACCGATCCACGGCGGCTGGATCGCATAGATCACCTTCACAGAGTTCGACCTCTTTGGGGATATATTTTACAGATTTGTCACCGGGCAGGACGAATGCACGCACCTTGCCGCCGCGCTCCAGAAGCTGATGGCATACGCTGCTGCCCAGGAATCCAGCTGCACCGGTAAGAAGATAAAGAGTGTTTTTCATATCATTTCCTCCAAGTATTTAAGATGTTGTTATCATAACGGGAGGATGTTTACGCTTTGTTGAAATCATGTTTGCGAAATATTAAAAAAGGCAGCCCACAAAGTTCTTGAAAAGAAAAAGAGCAGACCGCTCCTTTTTATAAGGTGTCAGCCTGCTTACATTTTCTAAACGATTCTCTTTTTCAAAATCAGATCGGTATGGTCACCGTAAATGTGCTGCCCTTACCCGGCTGGCTCACAACTGATAAGGTCCCTCCCACCTTCTCGATGACTCTGTGGGCCAGGGCAAGGCCGAGGCCATTTCCTTCACCGGAGTGAGAGGTGTCGCCCTGATAGAACTTATCAAAAATATGCTTCTGTGTTTCGGAATCCATCCCACAGCCTGTGTCTGAAACCGATACAGTGATCAACTGGTCGTCTGAGGTTTGTGACAGTGTTACTTCGCCGCCGGGAGATGTAAACTTGAGCGCGTTGGAAAGAAGATTATTCCAGACAATTTCCAGCATATTACGTTCGGCGTATATCGTGGCCTTATCTTCAATGTCCGCTTGGAAGGTAATGCCTTTTTCTTCCCACAGCGATTCAAACTGTAGAGCACATTCGCAGAGCTGGCCGCACACATCATACGCCTCAGCTACCGGCTCGATTTCCTGATTCTCCAATTTGTTCAGTTTTAGAATATTCGTTACCAGGGCGGAGAGATTGTCGGTGGCGGTGATAATCGCATCCATATACTCCTCCTGAATTTCCGGGGACAGCTTCTTAGTTTTCAATGCTGTCGTGTAGCTTTTGATTACAGCCAGCGGCGTTTTGATCTCATGTGATACGTTGGAGACAAAATCGTTTTTCAACGTCTCAATGCTGCCCAGTTCCTGCACCATCGTATCAAAATCCAAAAACATTACATCAATGTAGTCATAATTATCTGCCGTGTGAATGGGTTCCACATAGACGGAAAAATCTCCCTGCGCCACTTTTTTTGCCGCACTGCCCAGCTTACGCATAGGCTTTTCGTAGTTTTGCCTGATCTGCCAATTGGTCAGAAAAACGAACAGAAACGCCACGATGGCCCAGTAGCTCATGATAATCATGATTTGAGCAATCGAATTTAAAGCGTTAAAGGCAGGAAAAACCAACAGCCCGGTCTGAATACCTACCAGCAAAGCCATCACACAATAAGTGATGGCAAACTCCCGCCAACCAATGTTATTTCGTTTTACGCGCGCATCCGGTTCGTGGTGATCTTTTTCCCTCATAGCAGCACTACCTTATAGCCAAGACCCCGGACGGTGACGATCTGGAAGCCATCACAGGCGAAGAGCTTATCCCGCAACTTTGTCACATAGACATCTACTGCCCGCAGGCTGGTGTTGCTGTCTACACCCCAAAACTCATCCATCAGCTGGGCACGGGTGAGGGTCTTTTGGGGATAGGACAGCAACTTGTAGAGAATGTTGAACTCCCGCAGGGTCAGAGGAATCTCCTCATCGTTGATGGCCGCGGTCATGGCGTCGGCATCCATTGAAAGGTTGCCTACTGTTATCTTCCGCTCCTCCATGATGTTGGCCCGGCGCAGCAGAGCGCCTACCCGCATTACCAGCTCATCCAGATTGATGGGCTTGACCATATAATCGTCGATGCCAAGTTGAAATCCCTTCTGCTTGGAAACAATATCGTCCTTAGCCGTCATGAACAGGATGGGAATGGTTTTATTGACCTGTCTCACCGTTTCGGCAAATTCAAAGCCGTCGATTCCCGGCATCATGATGTCCGATATAATGAGATCATACAGGCTGTTGTACATAAGATCGTAGGCGTCCTTCGGGTTTAAGCAGCCCTTGGCCTTATAGCCGCTGTCATTCAGATAGGTGCAAACGATCTGATTCAGTTTCACGTCGTCTTCTACCACTAATATATTGATCATATAAGGCTCCTCCTGCTCTTTGCTCCACTATAAGTTCGTATTTATGACTCGCTTTAATATGCGCCATACGGCTCAGGTGCTTTTCCATCAGAAAGTGGTGGCAAAGCCAGTGCCGTCCTTATTACTATTATAAAATATATTCTGACCACATTTAATATTTGTTTGAGTTTTGTTTGAGAATTGTTAATTATGAATCGCAGCAAATGAGGAATGAAAACGGTTAAAAGTGAAACATTCCTACGTCATAAAAAAACGCGGCGGAATTTTCTTTCGCCGTGTTTTTCAGCAGTTTATTAAACATAACAAAATCTTAAGACAAACTAAAATTATCGTTCTTTCTGTAAATTTTTTGAACTCTCCTTAGTCCCCGAAATAAGATGGTTTTTCATATCGCATACAT
>CAMJRV010000431.1 GCA_946408315.1 uncultured Bacillota bacterium
ACCATAACCGGCACCCCGTAAGGCTTTGCTATTTTGGAAAACTCCTCAAGCCGAAAACCGATTTGCGGACCCAGTAAAGCGACGTCATAATTCTTGATGGATTCTCTAAAATCAGATACTTCCTTCGCTTCCACCACAAGGTCCTCCTCAGGAGCTTTGGCCGCCCTTATTTTATCTGCGATGATGCTGGTTGACATACCAAATGCGCAGACTAACAGTATTTTCATTCAATTACCTCCTTGTTCGCCTCAGAATCTGCTGCTTCTTCTTCCGCCAAATATTTATTATCGAGCATCTTGATAAACGGATAATAAATGATACCCGCAAGGAACAGCACTACAAGCTGAAGCGCTCCTCCAAGCCAGCTCCCCGTCATTAACCATCCGCCGATCGGAGCAGGTGTTGTCCACGGGATTGAGACTCCCGTCGGATATGGAACGATTCCAAAGTACATCGCGGCATAGCTGACCAGTATCGATACAATCGGAGCCAGGAAAAACGGAATGATCATAATGGGATTCAACACAATAGGAAGTCCAAAGATAATCGGCTCGTTTACATTAAAGATTCCCGGCAGCACCGCGATCTTTCCTACGGATTTAATTCTCTTGGATTTGCATCCGAACATCATAATAAAGCAAAGCGGCAATGTCAGTCCGGTTCCGCCCAGAAACATGAAGAAATTCGTATAGTCCATCGTAACGATATATTTCAACGTTTCCCCGGCTTTGTATGCAGTCAGATTCTCCAATGCCGCCGACGCCCACATCGGATTGAATACCGAGGAAACGACGTTGGTTCCATGGATACCAAACAGCCATAGGAACGAGTTGAAGAAGTTTGCAATCAGCGTCCCAGGCAGAGACGTTCCCACATTCGTCAAAGGCTTTTGAAGCATCTGGAAAATGAAATCCGAAGCGGTGTGGAAGCTTGTGGCCGCAAAGATAAACCGAATCCCTAAAAATATAATAAGTACCAGCGTTGCAGGAGTCAACGCCTCAAACTGATTTGAAACAAAACTCGGAACACTGCCCGGCATTTTAATGGTCCATTTTGATTTCAGCATATGGTGATAGATTTCCGTTACAAAGATTGCCACGAGCATAGCCAGAAATAGGCTCGACGCTGAAAAATCATCAGTTGAAAATCCTCCATCCACAACCGGTATCAATAAAAAATAGGCTGTCAATGACAGAGTGATAGGCGGCAGAACCGGGATATCGAGTTCTTTCGCAAGGTTATAGGGGATACCGATCAAGGATATCAACGCAACCAGCCCGATTGTCGCCGGGAATACGATGTCCCAGCACCAGGTCGACCACGCGTCTCCGAAGACGCCCGTCATAAAGTCCTGGTATGCGGGAGACGGGAAATCCGCAATAATGATGCATAATGATCCGACAATCAAAACCGGCATGGACATCATAAATCCTCTTGCGCCGATTACATAACGGTTGCCGGCTATTTTATTCGACATCGGCATCAAGTACTTTTCCATAATTACTACTAATTTTTCCACTTTCTTTTCCTCCTTTACGTCAAATTAATTTCGGAAAATAATCTCCGTTCACTGTTATGAATTCATTCAGTATTTTTCGCGCTGTCTCGGCGTCATTGACGCACCGGTTGAGAACCAGCGCTTGCAGAGCCTTCTGATAAGAGCCTTCCATCGCGGCATCGACGGTCAGCTTTTCATAAGCATACTGATTTTCCAAAAGCCCTTTTTCAAAGGAAGCAATCGGCCCGACATTCAGCCCTTCCGCACCGTTTGCCCCAACCCGGCAGGCAACTTCGAGCATCATTTCGCTGTCGATATTAGGAATGATCCCGTTGTTCTTCGTCATGATCAAAAATACTTCGTTCAAATTTCCGGCGATTGACATAGCCAGCTCAACGATATATGTGGCGTGAGCATCATTATGAGCGATCGTTGCTTTCTGGAAGTTATCCGCGTCGTCGTTTCCGTATTTTACGGTGAGATCATACGGAGTCCCTTTCATCGTACCTCTGCGTCCAATCTCTTTACAAAATTCAAGAACACGTTTCTCCCGCCCTTTTTTTACCTCGTCATATCTGGTATTGCTGATATCCGAATGCTCGACCATTCTACGAGGATAGAGATAATATTGCATATAGGTGTTAGGCAATGACTGGGGGAAATCTTTTACCATCTGAAACAAATGATTGAACGTAAAATTCCAATAATCATCATTCTTGCCGGTAAATCCAAGCTCTTCCGCCGCGTTTTTATCGTTCAGCATCCTGTCTCTCACAATCGGCAGAACATCCACACCGGTTTTCTTATCGTAAAGATGCGTAAACCATCCGAAGTGGTTCAGTCCGAAATATCTCGGCTCAACATCGTGTCTCGTTCTTCCATCCGCAAGGGGGGTGTAGATATCCATAATAGAGATCGGCATATCACAGATATGAATGACTTTTTTGTCGTCCGGGAAAACGCGCTTCGTAGCCTCGGCAACAATCGCCGCCGGGTTGGAATAGTTCAGAATCCATGCCTCTTTAGAATATTTTCGGATATCAGCGATAAGATCAAGGATTGCTCCGATGCTTCTCATTCCATAGGCAAAGCCTCCGGCCCCGCATGTCTCCTGCCCAACGCAGCCATACTTGAGGGGGATTTTCTCATCGTGCTCCCTCATTGCAAGACCGCCCTGCCTTATTTGAACAAGGGCAAAATCAATGTCGGTAAAAGCTTCTTCCTTATCCGTCGTATATACAAACTCTTCCAGCTCCGGATAAAATTCTCGAAACAGAACCTCGCCGTATTGCCCGATCACATTCTGACGCTCGGCATTTACATCATACATTGTGATTTTTTTTAATGGAAATTTTTCCTTAACCAGACACAGCATTTCCATCATGTCCGGCGTGTATGTGCTTCCGCCGCCGACTAAAGATATTGAAAACTTTTTCATTGTTACCTCCTTCGCACCGATCTGCATATGCAATCAATCAATTTGTTTTAGCGCAATAACCATGCCATACACATTATAAAAAAGACCGTCCCTTATAAATGTTGAAATCATGCCATCTTTGATATAGCATATTCCTTCATTTATACAGATTCGGTCAATTCACTATCTTTTCATACACATTGGTTGTATCGTTTCATTCCTTCTATTCCTGCAGTTCTTCTATTTGAAATCCTTCCAGGAAATATAGGATTGCGCAGCGTTCATCCTCAGAAAACTTAATGTTCAGCTGAGCTTCCAACGGCTCCAGGCATTTCCCGATTATCGAAATTTCCCGGCTGTAATTTTTCATGATCTGCTTTGTATACTTAAATCGGGAGATCGGTTCCTGATTCATGCTTTTTTCCGCGGCAGAGCAGACATGAAAGAGCAAGCCAACCGCCGCATCAAAAGAAAGGCTGTCGTCGAAGTTCTCATTTAAAGCATTGATCAGCCCGATCAGGAACGGCTTTGCGGCGCTTGCATCAAAGCTTTTTATTTC
>CAMJRV010000432.1 GCA_946408315.1 uncultured Bacillota bacterium
GAGCACAATTTTGCATTAATCGAAAGAAATTTTTAGCAAAAACCTATTGACAATTTCGGCCCTTCGTATTAAATTAGATTTAGCACTCACCCATAATGAGTGCTAACAAGTTAATAAAGAAATCCATATACAAAATCCTAACACAACAATTAAATTTGCGCAGGAAATTTTTCGAAAGACGCGAAACGGCGAATGAGCCGGAAGCGCACGTATATTGACATACGTAGGCGATGGCGAATGAGCCAGTGACAAAGTCTTTCGGAAAATTAACAAGCAAAAGGAGAGGAGATTGAAAGAATGAACATCAAACCATTAAGCGACAGAGTTGTTATTAAGAGATTAGAGGCAGAGGAAAAGACCAAGAGCGGCATCGTATTGCCCGGTCAGGCGAAGGAACAGCCGCAGATGGCTGAAATCGTTGCGGTAGGCCCTGGAGCGACAGAAGACGGAAAGACCATCCCTATGGAAGTAAAAGTCGGAGATGTGGTCATATTCTCCAAGTACGCAGGTACCGAGATCAAATATGACGGCGAAGAATATACCATTCTGTCTCAGAGAGACATTCTCGCGATCGTAGGCTAATTGCCATATCGAAATCCCCGGTTTCGTCCGGCACTGATTTTTTAGTTCCGTACTTACTATGAAAATTTGAAAACAAATAGGAAAGGATGATATCAATCATGGCTAAAGAAGTAAACTATGGTGAAGACGCCAAAAGAAAACTGCAGGCAGGAGTCGATAAGCTTGCAAATACAGTAAAAATAACACTTGGACCGAAAGGAAGAAACGTTCTTCTTGAAAAGAAATTCGGATCACCGCTGATCACCAATGACGGTGTAACCATCGCAAAGGAAATCGAGTTGGACGACGCTTTTGAAAATATGGGCGCTCAGCTTGTTAAGGAAGTTGCCACAAAGACAAACGATGTCGCCGGAGACGGAACGACTACCGCTACGCTCCTTGCGCAGATCATCATCAAGGAAGGCTTTAAAAACGTAGCAGCAGGCGCAAACCCAATGATTCTGAAAAGAGGGATCAAGGGCGCTGTCGATGTAGCTGTTGACGAAATCAAGAGCATCGCTCATATCATAGAGACAAAAGAAAATATCGCTCAGGTTGCATCTGTATCTGCAGGCGACGACGAAATCGGCGGACTGATCGCGGAAGCGATGGACAAGGTCGGCAAGGACGGCGTTATCACCGTGGAAGAATCCAAATCCATGGGAACGACCCTCGAAGTCGTAGAAGGAATGCAGTTTGACAGAGGCTATCTGTCCGCTTACATGGTAACCGATGCAGAAAAGATGGAAGCAGTGCTTGCTAACCCATACATTCTCATCACAGACAAGAAAATTTCAAATATCCAGGAACTCCTGCCGATCCTCGAACAGATCGTTCAGCAGGGAAGAAAGCTCCTGATCATCGCAGAAGATGTTGACGGCGAAGCTCTTCCGACCCTCGTAGTCAACAAACTGAGAGGAACCTTTGACTGCGTTGCAGTAAAAGCTCCCGGCTTCGGCGAAAGAAGAAAGGCTATGCTGGCCGATATCGCAGCTCTGACAGGCGGAAACGTAATCTCCGAAGAGCTGGGCTACGACCTGAAGGAAGCGACTCTCGACATGCTGGGAACCGCCAATACCGTTAAGGTCAACAAAGAAAATACGGTTATCGTTGATGGCGCAGGAGATCCCGCGGAAATCAAAGCAAGAATCGCTCAGATCAAAGCTCAGATCGAAGAAACCACTTCCGATTTCGACAGAGAAAAGCTGCAGGAAAGACTTGCCAAGCTGTCCGGCGGCGTAGCTGTAATCCAGGTTGGAGCTGCTACCGAAACAGAGCTGAAGGAAAGAAAGCTGAGAATCGAAGATGCGCTTAACGCCACGAGAGCCGGAGTAGAAGAAGGTATCGTTCCCGGCGGCGGAGTTGCACTTGTTAACGCGATTCCTGCGGTTCAGAAGTATGTGGAAACCCTCTCCGGCGATGAAAAGACCGGTGCTGCCATCATCATGAGAGCTCTGGAGGAACCGGTAAGACAGATTGCTGAAAATGCGGGCTTTGAAGGTTCCGTAGTCGTTGCCAAGGTTAAGACCAGCGACAAGGGCGTCGGCTTCAACGCATCGACAGAGGTTTATGAAGATATGATCAAAGCCGGTATCGTCGATCCTGCAAAGGTTACGAGATCCGCGCTCCAGAATGCCGCTTCCGCGTCCGCAATGCTGCTGACCACAGAAGCCGGCGTAGTGGAAGTGAAAAAAGATGAACCCGCAATGCCTCCGATGGGCGGCGGAATGGGCGGAATGGGCGGCATGATGTAAGCCTTCCACCGAAATAAACAGAAATAAGCAGAATAAACAGAGGCCTTTCCCCGGTTTGCAAGATCAGGGAAAGGCCCTCTTTTTTATTTGGAACTTTATTTCTCAAATGAGTGGGAAATTTAATTCTCAAAACGACCGGATAAGGTAGAATATTCTGAAAGATTTCAAGCGCTCCCGGACTTGGCACATAATTTGCTCTTAAAATGATGTGAATGATATCATTCTATCTTTTTAAATCATAAAGGAGGATTTACAATGAGCAATGAATCCGTGGCACAACGTGAGAGCCTGAAAAAAACACTGGGGCGACTGGATATTCTGGCTCTGGCCTTCGGCACAATGGTTGGCTGGGGGTGGGTCATGCTGACTGCCGATTGGGTAGGCACAGCCGGCGTAGTAGGTGCAATCATCGCTTTCTTATTCGGCGGGCTGATGTGTATGCTGGTAGGAGCTACCTATGCAGAACTGACTCCCGCACTTCCGCTGGCGGGCGGAGAGCTGGTCTTCTCCTACCGGGGGCTTGGATATTTCTGGTCCTGGTTTACCGGCTGGGCTATCTGCCTCGCTTATGTCGGCGTAGCCGCCTGGGAGGGAATCGCCATCTCCACTGCTGTCAATTATCTGGTCCCGTTTCCCCAGGCGATAGAACTGTGGACGCTCAACGGCAGCACGGTCTATCTGACCTGGTCCATGATCGGAATTATCGGAGCCGCAATCATTATGTTCATCAACCTGATCGGAATCAAGCAGTCCGCTGTTTTCCAAAGCGTAGGGGTAATCGGACTGCTGCTTGCAGGACTCATTTTCATCACCGGAGGCTCTGTCATGGGAAGCCCAGCTAATCTGCAGCCTATGTTTACCGGAATCGCAGAAGGCGTCGGGCCCTGGGCGGGGGTTTTCGCCATCATGATGATGGCCCCCGGCATGTTCGTAGGCTTTGATGTCATTCCGCAGGCCGCAGAGGAGATGAAGATTCCGCCGAAACAGATTGCAAGCGTAGTCTATATCTCTATTCTGATGGGCGTTGTCTGGTATGTCGTCATGATTTTGGCAGCTTCCCTGTCGGCGCCGGCGGAGATCAGAAGCAGCTTCAAGGATAGCGTACCGGTTGCGGAGATCATCTCTTATGCCTTTGGTTCGCCGGTATGGGGG
>CAMJRV010000433.1 GCA_946408315.1 uncultured Bacillota bacterium
CCTTTCTTCTAATCCCCGGACAGGTTGTGGTTCTTCACCGTGGAACCTGGCATTCTCCTGCGCTGGGGATTTACGGTCCTGCCTCCTATTACTGGATGGCTGAAGCTTATGACGGAGAACCTACGATCTGGAGGGCCATAGAAATGGGTCCGGTGCAGCTTGCGGGGCCTTTATTGGAGGAATGAACATGTCGAAATATACCGTATTCCTGGGAGATGTGTCCCTGGACGAATACTACCGCACAGATGTCTGGCCTGTTGTCGGGGGTAAGGCATTTGCCGACCAGATGGAACCCAAGCATGGCGGAATGATTGCCAATGCAGCATGTGTCTATGCTGCTCTCGGTGGAACTGCCCGGTTTATGACTCCCTTAAACACTGGTAGCGTGTCCGAGGTTCTCGTAGAAGGCCTAAGAAACAGCGGCGTGGCTCCGGATTATGTGATCTGGGATGATTCTCTGGCAGACTCCAAATGTATTATATTTCTGACAGGCGATAACAACACCGTGATGATTGTAAATACCGGTCTGGAAAAAATTCATATCTCCGAGGAGTATTTTACAGCCCTGAAGGGTGCTGAATTTCTCTATTCAACTATGCCGGACCTTCTCCGTCTTAGATATAGAGAACTCCGAGGTCTGGAGGTCGTTTCAGAACTCCGCCGGGCAGGTGTTAAGGTTCTGTGCGATTTGGATACAGGTTATTTAGAAGAGGATAGCGAGGACAATTATAAGGTGCTGGATATCGCCGTCTTTAACCACATCGGGTTTGATCGGTATAAGGCAGGCAGAAGCGAAGAACAGGCCGTGGCAGATCTGCTCTCTTACGGAATCTCACTGGCAGTCGTCACCTATGGCAGCAGCGGATGCCGGGTGTTTACCCCTATGGAAGTGTTTTCAGTTCCGGCATTTCAGGTGGATGCGGTTGATGTAACCGGGGCAGGAGATACCTTTTCTGCTTCCTTGCTCTACGCCCTTCAACATATGGAGCTGCGACAGGCCGTCAGGTTTGCCTCGGCTGCGGCAGCTATCTGCGTTCAAGGGGTCGGCGCAAGATCCGGAGCCGTTTCCATGGAACAGGTGTTGGCGTTTCTGGATCAAGAATAACGGTGATCACTGATACACATGAGAAATAAGAAAATTTTCAATCCCTATTGACAAGAAAATATAAACGGTATACACTGTTAATACAGTTAGCTATTATGCGCTCGTATAAAACTTGGATTGGGGATGTGCGATATGCCGATAAAAGAAAAGCAGAACAGTTTGAGCTTTGCTGACGAAGCGGTTACCACCTGGAATGAAATCATGTCAAACAGCCGGAGAGATATGATGGAAGATATCAATCGCGCAAACAGGGGGGAACTTTTCATTTTGCATTTTTTGTCGATGCGAAATACGGCGGCGCTTCCCTCTGAGCTCAGCGCGGCGCTGCAGGCAAGCACAGCGCGCATTTCCGCATTGCTTGGCGCATTGGAAAAAAAGGGACAGATCGCGCGTGAGATTGACCGGAGCAACCGCCGCAATATCCTCGTAACCATCACGGAGGAAGGACGAAACCGTGTGGAAGCGGAATCTGAGGAAATGAAAAACAGGATGACGCGGGTATTCAGCGACATGGGGGAAGCCGATACGGCAGAGTTCCTTCGACTGACGCGCCTGTTTTCCGAGCTTATGCAAAAGCATATGCCCAAGGAGTAAGGAAGGCTTTGGTAAACTAGGAATAAGAAGAACCGAGCGGGTGAGCGGGGACCGTTTACCGAACATCGAAACGATTTATGATGCGGACGATAAAGTCCGCATAAATACAACCTTATTGCTAACACAGTTAGGAATAAACACAGATCATATCAAACCCTATATAAATGATTGGAGGAAAAAATCTATATGCTGAAAGTTTTTAAGTATCTCAAGCCGAAAGAATGGGTGATGGCAGGGATCAGCCTGATCTTCATCGTCGCACAGGTCTGGCTTGATCTCAAACTCCCCGACTATATGGCGGAAATCACAAAGCTGACACAGACGCTGGGCAGTGCAATGAGTGACATTTGGTTCCACGGCGGATACATGCTGTTGTGTGCCTTGGGAAGCCTGGTAGCTGCAATTATCGTCGGATATTTTGCGGCAAAAATAGCGGCGTCCTTTTCACAACGGCTGCGCAGCTTGTTATTCAATAAGGTCGAATCTTTTTCGATGGAAGAAATCAACTATTTTTCGACTTCAAGTCTGATTACGCGTTCCACAAATGATATTACACAAATTCAAATGCTGGTTGTCATGGGGCTGCAATTGGTGGTGAAAGCTCCCATTACAGCGGTATGGGCGATCACGAAAATCGCGGGCAAGGGCTTTGAATGGACGATGGTTACAGGTGTTGCCGTTTTGATTCTGATCATGATGGTTACGTTTCTTCTCATTTTTGCCATGCCGAAATTCAAAAAGATGCAGATCCTTACCGACAATATAACCCGTGTAACGAGAGAAAACCTGACGGGGCTTCGTGTTGTCCGCGCTTACAATGCCGAGGAGTATCAGGAGGATAAGTTTGAAACGGCAAATGAAGAGCTTACCGGCACGCAGATGTTTACAAGCCGCGCGATGGCGATCATGATGCCGGTGATGAATGTGCTGATGAGCGGGCTTTCCCTTGCGATTTACTGGATCGGCGCGTATTTGATCGATGCCGCTGGAGCGGCGGATAAATTGACTTTGTTTTCCAACATGGTCGTCTTTTCAAGCTATGCCATGCAGGTCATCATGTCGTTTATGATGCTGGTGATGGTATTCATTATGCTGCCCCGTGCCAGCGTTTCGGCAAAACGGATCAACGAAGTGCTTGATATGAAGCCTCAAATTATAGAGGGGAGTAAAACCGAAGGCAAGCCGGGTATCCGCGGTGAGGTCGTATTTCGGTCTGTCAGCTTCCAATATCCCGACGCGGCAGAGCCCGTTCTGGAAGACATCAGCTTTACGGCGTCGCCGGGCGAGACTGTTGCCTTTATCGGCTCCACCGGAAGCGGAAAGTCAACGCTGATCAATCTGGTTCCTCGATTTTTTGACGCAACCAGTGGGGAAATCCTGATCGACGGCGTAAATGTGAAAGAATATAAGTCGGAAGCGCTTTTCAATAAAATCGGATATGTGCCGCAGAAGGCGGTGCTGTTCAAGGGAACGGTAGCATCCAATGTGGCATACGGCGATAACGGCGGTGAGGAGCATCGGATCGATGAGGTGAAAAAGGCCGTAGAAATTGCCCAGGGCGCGGACTTTGTCGAGCAGATGGAAGGCGAATACGAAGCAGATATCGCCCAGGGCGGAACCAACATCTCGGGCGGTCAAAAACAGCGGCTTGCCATTGCCCGGGCGGTGTGCCGCAAGCCCGAAATCTATATTTTTGACGATTCGTTTTCAGCCCTCGACTACAAGACCGACCGAATTTTGCGCAGTGTGTTGAAAAAGGAA
>CAMJRV010000434.1 GCA_946408315.1 uncultured Bacillota bacterium
CCGCCGGGAGTATAATAATAGAAAATACAGGATGAAAAGAGAGGTCGGTTATGAAAAGAATCAAGATAGGCGGGGAGTTCGCCGCATCGGATATTGCCCTGGGCTGTTTCAGAATCCATACTCTGTCGGTGAAGGAGGCTGACATACTGATCCGTACCGCGCTGGAACAGGGGATCGATTTCTTCGACCACGCAGATATCTATGGAGAGGGGAGAAGTGAGGAACTGTTCGCCGAGGCTGTCGGCATGAAGCCGGACCTTCGGGAAAAGATCATTCTCCAGTCGAAATGCGGAATCCGAGCTGCAAGCTATGATTTTTCCAAAGAGCATATCCTTCGCGCCGTTGACGGCAGCCTGAAGCGGCTGAAAACGGAGTATCTGGACGTCCTCTTGCTTCACAGGCCGGATACGCTTATGGAACCGGAAGAGGTGGCGGAAACCTTTCATCTCCTTCACAGCGGCGGGAAGGTCCGCTATTTTGGGGTCAGCAATCACAATCCGATGCAAATGGAGCTGCTGAGCAGGTATCTCGACCGGAAGCTCATCATCAATCAACTTCAATTCGGGATCATGAACACGGGTATGATCGACGCCGGTCTGAATGTCAATATGAAGAACGATTGCGCCGTTGACCGCGACGGAAGCGTTCTGGATTATTGCCGTCTGAAGGACATCACGATACAGGCCTGGTCGCCGTTCCAGTACGGCTTCTTTGACGGCGTCTATCTGGACTGCGATAAATTTCCCGAATTGAACAGGCGCCTCGATAAGCTGGCGGCGGAAAAGGAAGTTCCCAAAGAAGCCGTCGTAGTCGCATGGATCGCGCGCCATCCGGCGAAAATACAGACGATTGCGGGGACGACGAATCCTCTGAGGCTGGCCAACCTTTGTCAGGCGGCAAAAATCGAGCTGACCAGGGAAGAGTGGTATGATATCTATCTCTCCGCAGGAAATCTGCTGCCGTAAAAACTGCGGTTATTCCTGCCGTAAAATTGTGGCTTTCCAGCAGCTTCTGCGGTTATTCCAGCCGCAGAAGCTGCTGGTGTACTTTGCGGACCCAGGCCAGCTCATTCTGAAAGGTTGACATCAGGTTGACCGATATCATGTTCCATAAAAAAGTTTCTCTGGGTGACCGGTTGGGCCAATCCTTTTCCCGGTCATACTTGTCTTTTTGTATGGAAAGCTGGGTTTCGATATCCTTTTCATATTTCGTCAGAAGCTGGTCCAGCTCCTGTTTGTTCAGCATGTCCGCCCATGCAAGCTGAATCAGAAATGGGTTTTTAAATTCGGGGATCGCAGGAGCGGACATGATCCATTCCTTCAATGCTTCCATGCCCTTTTTTGTATTAGAATAGATTTTTTTTGACGGAGCCCCATCCTGATGAATCGTCTCGCAGGTGATAAAACCGTCTTTTTGAAGCTGCAGCAGCGATTTATAGATCTGGTTATTGTTTCCCGACCAGTAGAGATAGGGGGAATCTTCAAACACTTTCTTTAATTCATAGCCGCTGGAAGCCTTATGGCTCAGAAGTCCTAAAATGGCGTATTGAATCGTCATAACCGTGCTCCTTCTCTCTTAACATATTATCTTGATATAATATGTTAATTATAACAGCCTGTATGGAACTGTCAATCCGTTACAAGATATTGGGAAAGCCTATTGACGAAAAAGACGTATATGTCGTATAATAACGATAAAACGACATATGTGTCACATGGCAGAAAGGAGCGGAAGATGGGGGAAAAAGGAGATAAGACAAAAGAGTTCATCGTAAAGACGTCCGCCGGTCTGTTTTCTCAGAAGGGCTTTATCGCAGTGACCATGAAGGATATCTGTGAGGCGTGCAATCTGAGCAGAGGCGGGTTATACAGGCACTTTGGCTCCACAAAGGAGATCTTTATCGAAGCTTTGGAACGGGATAAGAATGATGCGGAGGAGAGCATCGACCAGGCAATCGCTCTCGGACTGTCGCCTAAGAAGCTGATGGAGGGTTTTTTCCAACTGCAAAAAAACGATATTGCCTATAATAAAAACCGTATAGACGCGGCCGTTTACGAGTTTTCCGCCGCCTGTCCCGATCAGAAGGCTTATTTGAACGAAAGGTTTTCTTCGGCGGTGAGGAGCTTTGCAAAGCTGATCGATTACGGTCAGAAAAAAGGCGAATTTCCGGAAGGCGACGCCGAAAGCCAGGCGGAGAATATCGTCATCTTTCTGGAAGGGCTTAAGCTTTCCTCGAAAATTATCGATATGTCCGAGGAGCTTCTTGCGAAGCAGTTTGAAATTTTAGGAAAGCAGATCATGGGGTAAGAGATGAAGATCAAGCAGGAAAAGACATTGGACGATTTCAGATATATGGAGCAGCTGGAGCTGAAATATTATTCGGAAGAGCATGTGACCCCTTATCGGGAGGCATATCTCTGGCACCTTTCCAATCCGAAGACAGGCTTTGTTCTTGAAGACAGAGACACAATTGTCGCTTTTACGGACATCCTGCCCTTGAAGCGGGATATCGTCGATAAGATTCTCTGCGGAACGTATAATGATAAATATCTGACGGCCGACGATATGGTCCCCATGGAGGGACTGAAAGCGGGAGACGCGGTGGATCTGCTGCTGTCCTGTATTCTGGTGGATGAGGAGTATCGGGATACGGACGCGCTGAAAAAACTGCTCAATGCCCATCTAGACTACTATCGTGAATTTGCCGGAAAGGGAATAAGGATCGATGCGGTCATTACGAGCAATGTGACGAGGGAAGGGGAGCGATTTTCGGAACGGATGGGCTTTGAACGGGTCGTAACGTCGGATCATCAGACTGCGATTTACAGGACGAGTTTTCAGGAATTTGACCTACGGGTCAGAAAAATGAGGCCGAGGTTGGAACGCTTGATCTTTGAGCATGAAAAAAACCTGCTTCTGCAGTCTGCAGGAAGCAGGAATGTTGAAATTCGTGATTTTACAATTGACTGTTTGAATCGCGACACGGTTGTCGCATGCTATACTGTCTTTCAAGAAAACGGCGAAAAAGATGGTGTGGCGGACAGCTCGCCGAGAACCTCCTTCTGGATTCGGGAGGATGGAAGCTGGAAGCCTCATTCCCGTTCCTGACCGGTCTTGCCCTCCGCAAGCTGCTGTTCCGCCATTTCGACGAGTCTCTTTGTCATAGTCCCGCCGATATAACCTCCTACATAGCCGTTCTGCCTTGAAGTAAGGCTGCCTTTGTTCAGGCTGTTATACTGAGAGATATCGATTCCGGTTTCCTCAGTAAAATCGGTTTTCAGTCGGTTTAAGTTACTGTCGAGTCCCTTGTCTGATTGTCTGTTCATTTATTATCACCGCCTTCGTTCTTAACTTAACCGAAGCGGTATGAAATATAGCAGGCAATATTTGCTTATCTTTTCCGGGATGTCCTCAAATCAGACCGGAAACCGACTATAGCAGGATAAGGCATTCATGGAA
>CAMJRV010000435.1 GCA_946408315.1 uncultured Bacillota bacterium
GGGCAAGGGAGTTTTGCTGATATCGGCGGAGCTGGACGAGGTCATGGCCCTGGCGGACCGCATTCTTGTGATGTATGAGGGTGAGCTCGTCGCGGAATTCCAGCGCGGCGAAGCGGATGAATATGAAATCGGAGAATATATGCTGGGAGCGAAAAGGCAGGTGAATCAGGGTGGATGAAAAAAATGCAGGCAAGCCAAAGATCAGGCTGGGCAAGAAGACTGCGAGTACGCTGCAAATCATTGGAAAGCAGGTGGTCATGCTGTTGATCGCCGTGGCGATCGTCATGATCTTCCTTGCCATCTCAGGTTACAGCCCTGACGCGGTTCTCATCGGCCTGAACCGAGCCGTCACAAAGGACCTTGCAGGCAGTATCCGGTGGGCAGCCCCGCTGATGCTTGCGGGGATCGCGGTCTGCATTCCCTTTAAAGCAGCCGTATTCAACCTCGGTGTCGACGGTCAGATCTACATGGGAGCGGTAGCGGCTACCTTCGTCATCCTGTCCCTGCCTGAGAACATGGGAAAATGGGGGCTGCTGATCGCATTTCTGGCCGCCATGGCCGCAGGAGCCCTGTTCGCGCTGATTGCAGCGGCGATGAAGGTATATTTCAATACGGATATGATCGTTTCGACGCTGCTTTTAAACTTTGTCGCCCGGCTTTTTACGGAATATATCGCGGCGGATGTGCTGAGGGACGCCGACGCCGCTATTCAGATGAACGCAAGCAAGATGTTCCCGGAGAGCATGTGGCTCCCGAGGATCGCTTACTTTGCGCCTTCCAGCGCGAATGCCGGCATCTACATCGCGGTGGCCGCAGCGCTGATTACGGCGTTCCTCTTTTATAAGACGACTCTTGGATATGAGATTAAGCTTGTGGGGACCAATCCCAACTTTGCACGGTACGGCGGGATGAATTCCAATCGGGTGATTTTAAAGACGATGGCATTGAGTGGCGCTGTGGCGGGATTGATCGGAGTGATCGAGGTATCGGCTGTCCAGCACAGGCTGTTGGCCGGATTCAACCCTTCCCTTGGCTTTGACGGAATCGTGGTGTCTCTGCTGGCAAACAACAATCCCTTCGGCGTCATCCTGTCCTCCCTGTTCTTCGGCGTTCTGAAAAACGGCGGTAACAACATGGAACGGCTTACGGATGTGCCACAGGTCGTCACCCAGATCACCATGGCTATCATCATCATTACCGTGAGTTCCAATATTGTAATCAAGAAAATAAAGCTGAGAAGGAGGATGAAAAAAGATGGATCTGCTATTTAGCGCAAGCGTGATCTCCGCTGCGGTCCGTATCGCCACTCCCCTCCTGCTGGCGGCTTTAGGCTGTATCCTCTGTGAAAAGGCCGGCATCACGAACCTGGCGATTGAAGGGTTCATGCTGATGGGGAGCTTTATCAGCATCGCCTACATTACAAAATCTGACGGAAGCGTATTGATCGCCATGGTGGTGGCCATGATCGGCACCATGATCTACAGCGGGCTGTTTGGACTGATCGTCGTAAAATTCGGAGCAAACCAGGTCGTTGCCAGCATCGCCATGAATATGTTGAGCATAGGTCTCACGACATTTCTCCTCCAAACGATGCTGGGAGCCCAGGGGATGATCCGGCCCGCAAATATCCAGAAAATCCCCAATATGCAATTTCCGTTTCTAGAGAAGGTTCCGTTTATCGGATCGATCTTCCACAATCAGAGCGCTGTGGTTCCTCTGGCGATCTTAATGGCGGTGGCGCTCCACTTTGTGATCAAAAAAACCGTGTACGGCTTAAACGTCGTAAGTCTGGGCGAATCCGAGGGTGCCGCTCGTTCTGCAGGAATTTCAGTAAAGAAGGTCCAGTGGAGTGTGATCCTGATTTCCGGACTGTTCTGCGGCCTGGCCGGCGCGTACCTGTCGTCGGTCATCCTGTCGGAGTTCTCCATGAACATGGTTCAGGGGCGCGGCTTTACCGCTTATACGGCAGTGATCTTCGGCAATACGAACTCGATCCTCGTGTGGCTCGTTACCCTGCTGTTCGGCTGGGCGGAAGCCATCGGCGTGCAGATCGAGCTGGCCGGAATGGGAATTCCGTCTTCCGTGATCAAGATGTTCCCGTACGTTCTGGCGATTGTCGTATTGATGATCAGTTCCGTTACGGCGAAAAATAAAAAAGAGAAAAGATAGGAGGTGTTCAAATGTCTAGAGTTACAGTGATCGTTTTGGACAGCTTCGGTGTGGGCGAACTGCCGGATGCCCGTCTGTATGGAGATGAGGGCGTCTTTACGCTGAAGCATATCAAAGAATTTGTCGGAGAACTCAAGATTCCCAACATGAGGAAAATGGGTCTCTACAATATAGACGGGCTTGGACTGGAAGGGGAAGACGAGAAGGACCTGATAGGTTCCTATGGAAAATCCCTGGAAAAGTCTCCTGCCAAGGATACCACGACAGGTCATTTCGAACTGATGGGCCTGATCATGGAAAAGCCCTATAAGATCTTTATGGAGGGCTTTCCCAAGCGGATTACCGATGAGCTGGAAAAGCGGATCGGAACAAAGGTGATTGGGAATTACCTTGTGTCCGGCACCCAGGTGATCCAGGATCTCGGCAAGGAGCATATGGAAACGGGCTATCCGATCATCTATACCTCCGCCGACAGCCTGATGCAGATCGCAATGCACGAGGAAGTCATTCCTCTGGAACGGCAGTACGAAATCTGTAAAATTGCAAGAGAGCTTCTGATGGGGGAGGACACCGTCTCCCGTATCATTTGCCGGCCCTTTGTGGGGAACCCGGAAATCGGATTTACGAGAACGGAAAACAGAAAGGATTTCTCCATCGATCCGCCGGGGAAAACCGTCATGGAATATCTGAAGGAAGGCGGAAAAGATGTGATTGCCGTAGGGAAGCTTGAAGATATCTTCAATGGGGTCGGAATCACAGAGGTGGATCACACGCGGAATAACCACCAGGGGATCGATTCGACGCTCAAATACCTCAAGACGGATTTCGACGGGCTTCTGTTTGTGAATCTGGTTGACTTCGACATGCTTTACGGTCACAGGAACGACCCTAGAGGCTATGCCGACGCCCTGGAATATTTCGATGCAAAACTGCCCGAGATCAAAGCGCTTCTGAAGGACGACGACATCCTGATCCTGACGGCGGATCACGGCTGTGATCCTACGACGAAGGGAACGGATCATACCAGGGAATACATACCGCTTCTGGTCTATGGACCTCAGCTCAAGGCCGGGGTGAACCTGCATATTCGCGAGACTTTCGCGGATGTTGCGGCGACCATTGCCGAGAAGTTCGGAATCCGTGATTACCCTGCGGGGACATCCTTCCTGAAGGATATCTCAGAATAAAGGGATTATAGGCTATCGGCTGAAAAGTCGGTGAGCCGGCAGAAAGGAAGATAACAATGCCATTTGTACATTTGAGCACGACGAAG
>CAMJRV010000436.1 GCA_946408315.1 uncultured Bacillota bacterium
GTTCAGCGACGGTGGTTCCAGCTTTTTTACGCCGGCAAGAAAAGTCCCCCACTTAGCGTCGTCCCCGGTCAGAGCGTCAAGCTTTGGGATCCCGTCATAGGTTTCCGCAAGCAGCTGCTGATACTGACTGAAGCCGAGATCATCGCTCTTTCCTACGAAAAAGTTGGTCGGCGCATAGATGCGATTCCAATTTTCGCAATCCTGGGGGCGGCTGAGCATCAGGGAAATCAGAGCCGCGGATTTCGTTTCGTCCTCGCTGCCGGCGCGGAACGTCATCCGTCCGTACCACATCATGGCCTGAAAGTAGGTTTTCAAATCGTCCGACTTGGTGTAATGCCCCCGGGGCAGGTATTGGGTATAGTCCTCTTTCAAGGCTTCCATCAGGCTTGCCTTTTCATTTCCCAGATTCATCACCGGCGAAGGCGTGAAGGTTTCCTTATGATCGGCGATGAGCTTCAGCTCGCTGCCCACTTCCTTCTTCACAAAGGACGGAACGTCAGCCTTTGGATCGAGAAGCCGTGCCGCTACGGCAAAAAATGCCGTATTCCGCTTGGCCGCGTTCTCCCAGTCCGTGCCTTTCAAAGACTGATACTGATTTTGGCTTTCCGCCAGCAGAGAATCGGTCAGAGAGACGAGAGCGCCTCGCAGCTCGCCTTTTTCAAGCGTCCGAAGCAGATGACTGAAGTACAGGTGATAGTTGTGCAGCATCGCGTCGGTGGTGATAAAATTGGGTGTCAGATCATAGCGGTTGCTCTCATAGAGGCTGAAAAACTCCCGGTCCATGCTGGGAACCACCACAAATCCATTCTTTGCAAGAAGCGTCCGCGCCTCTTCCGACAGCTCGAAATCCTCGCGGTTCGTCACGTTGCTCAGATCCTTCTCCACCCGGTACGCCGGAAGCGACGGCTTCAGATCGACCGGAACCTCTCGATACGACGCGAACGAAACATCCTCTACCGATGAGACGGGAGGCGGGTCACCGCCGGTATCTCCCTGGGATGGGTCCTGTGCGCCGGCCCGGCAACCGGCGAGATCCGCAATCAAAATAGCTGCCAGGATCAGAGAAACGGCAGCTCTTTTCGTATTTTTCATGAAACCAGCTCCTTCCTTTTTTGGTTAGACGAAAGAAGGCTGGATTAAGTTTCCATTCTGTATTAAATTTATTTTATTGCTACGATCACAACCACTAAAGCCGTGCCGTGGTACTCTCTAAGGGAGACCTGAAACCTTGTACCGAGCTCATGCGGAGCTTCCGCGGAGCATATAAGCGAGGGAGGCTCCCGTGAGAATACCACGGCACGACGAGAGCTGTGAATCGTAACACTTTATTTCCGAATCTCAAGCAGCTTCTGCTTCAGCTCACCTTCAATGCGCTGCAGCTCCAGCTCCGCCTGGGCCCGCTTCTGACGGCCTTCCTCCTGTATCCTTGTGACCTCCTCCAGGGTTGAAATCAGGCTTTGGTTTGTGTTGACCAGCGTCTCGATATCGACGATTCCCCGCTCCGATTCCTTTGCCGTGTCGATGGTGGCCATTTTCAGCGTAGCCGCGTTTTTGCGCAGGAGTTCGTTCGTCATATCCGTCACCTGACGCTGGGACTGGGCCGCCTGCTGGGAATTGGCAATCCCCAGAGCGAGGACCATCTGGCTCTTCCAGAGCGGGATCGTATTGACCAGCGTCGACTGGATCTTGTCGGACATCAGAGTGTCGTTGTTCTGTACGAGACGGATCTGCGGCGCCATCTGGATGGAGATCATCCGGGTCAGCTCCAGATCGTGAAGCTTTTTCTCAAAGCGGCTGCACATGGCGGACAGGTCGTTGGCCGCCTGGGCGTCCTCCGGCAGTCCGCTGGCCCGAGCTTTTTCCATAAGCTTCGGCAGTTCGGTTTCCTGCACTTCCTTCAGCTTTTTCTTTCCTGCCAGGATGTACATGGACAGCTCCTTGAAATAGACCTTGTTCATATCGTACATCTTATCAAGCATAGCCACGTCCTTCAGCAGCTGAATCTGATGATCTTCCAGCACAGTACAGATCTTATTGACGTTCGTTTCGGCCTTATCGTATTTCGCTTTCATGTTCGTCAGCTTCCGGGACGTCCGTTTGAAAATTCCAAGGAAGCCCTTCTCGTCGTCTTCCGCATCAAAGCTTTTCAGCTCTGTGACCACGCCGGTGAGAAGTGTTCCCACTTCTCCCAGATCCTTCGTCCGCACGTTGTTCAGCGCCGATTCGGAAAAATCCGCAATCTTTTTCTGCGCTCCCGACCCGTACTGTATGATGATATTGGAGTTGTTCAGCTCGATCTTCGACGCGAACTCGTCCACCATCCGCTGCTCCTCCGGAGACAGCGGGGTCTCCTCGATCACGGGCATCTGCGGTTCCTCATAATTCGCAGGAACCGCGCCCTCGGGCCGGAGTTCTCCTTCTGAAAAGGGCTCCAGGGTCAGGGTCGGTGTCACCCCCACGGCTTCTTTTATCTCTTCGCTCATCTTCCATTTCCTCCTTTTGAGAAATTGTCCGGCTTCAGCTGGAATGCAATTCTTCAGTTTGGCCGAACGCAATCCTTTCGTTGCATTATCTATCCGGCCCCGTAAAGCCGTCTTCGGTCAGCCCTTCCTGCGCCAGTATCGTTTCCAGAGCGGAGATATCGGAAGAAACATCCAGGATATCCGCCTGCATTAATTTTTTCAATAAATTCTGGTACGCCTTGTTGATGGTATCCAGGGTTCCCCGAATTTCCAGCTTTGTCGCCTCCACCTCCGATGTCCCCACACCGTGATGTTCAAACCGCTGATAGGCGTTGACAAGCTTCAGGGTGATCGGCATGTAATATGACATGAATTTCCGGATCTCCGGCAGCTTTTCCGGATGCTCCTCCACATAGTTAAAGATTTTCGAGGTAACCTGCTCCAGCTGATCCAGCTTATCGGAGATTTCCTCTTCAGGCAGCGCGTCGTTGGCGGCCTTGATGGCACGGATATAGTTTTTCCCCTCGTCGATGGTTTCTTTCAGCGCGGAGCCGCCTTCCCGGTTCGCCCACTTTTCCTTCTCCATCTTTTCGGCTTCCTCCCGCTCCCTGGCATATTTCACCGTGTCAAGGTACTGGGAATACGTTTTATAATCCGTCATCAGACAGGTTTCCTGCTCATCCAGATAACCTTCCGCAAAAAGCCCGGACCGGATCATTTTGCGCAGGTCTTTAATGATAAAACGCGGGTCCCGCCTGCTGGCGGCGGACAGCTCTTTAACCGTGCAGTAGGTGCGGCCGTCCAGCACTTTTTGATAAAGCCGAAATCGCTTCGCGCGGTTCCTTAACTGAAAACCAAAGGGAATGACTATCAAAGAAATTAAAAATGGAATGCCGAACAGCAGGGTCGCCGCAGCAGCCGTCATCATATTGCTGAAGGAAGCCGCCGCCGCCAACGCTCCGAGGCTGAGCATAC